>JBDTCC010000014.1:0-9418 GCA_039923775.1 Gallionella sp.
TTGATCATCTCTACCAGGATCCGCACGTCAAGAAAGCCAGCTTCATCCTGCACTATGGCGACCTGACCGATTCCACCAACCTGATCCGTATCATCCAGCAGGTGCAGCCGGACGAGATCTATAACCTGGCCGCGATGAGCCATGTCGCGGTGTCGTTCGAGACGCCCGAGTACACCGCCAATGCTGACGGCATCGGTACCCTGCGCATCCTCGAAGCGATTCGCATACTCGGCCTGGAGAAGAAGACCCGTTTCTATCAGGCATCAACATCGGAGTTGTACGGGTTGGTGCAGGAGACCCCGCAGAAAGAAACCACCCCGTTCTATCCGCGCAGCCCCTATGCGGTCGCCAAGCTCTACGGCTATTGGATCACGGTCAATTATCGCGAGGCTTATGGCATGTATGCCTGCAACGGCATCCTGTTCAATCACGAATCGCCGGTGCGTGGTGAGACCTTCGTCACGCGCAAGATCACCCGCGCGTTGGCACGCATCAAGCTCGGCTTGCAGGATTGCCTTTATCTCGGCAACCTGGATGCGTTGCGCGACTGGGGTCATGCAAAGGACTACGTCGAGATGCAGTGGCTGATGCTGCAACAGGAGCAACCCGAAGATTTCGTGATTGCCAGCGGCGTGCAGTACAGCGTGCGCCAGTTCGTCGAAATCGCTGCGAAGGAACTGGGTATCGCAGTCAAATGGAAGGGCAAGGGCGTCGACGAAAAAGGCTATGACGCCGATGGCAAGTGCATCGTCCAGGTCGATCAGCGCTACTTCCGCCCCACCGAAGTTGAAACCCTGCTGGGCGACCCGAGCAAGGCCAAACAAAAACTGGGCTGGACACCGAAGATTACTTTCCACGAACTGGTATCCGAGATGGTCCGCGAGGATCTCAAGTCGGCTGAGAGAGATGAATTGGTGAAGAAGCACGGCTTCACCGCGTACGATTACAACGAATGAAACAGAGTCAGGAACCAGTCAGTCATCGAGATACGGGGACAAATTATTTATTGCACACTCAATCGCGCTGGATTTGTAGGAGCGGGCCATGCCCGCGATCATTCTATGGATCGCGGGCATGGCCCGCTCCTACATGGGTGCTATTTTCGACGGATATGTATTAACTGAAACTTTCGATGTAGTCATATTTACTGACTTATGTGTAAGTGTTGAAGTTTCCAGTGCATTGTACTATTATTTGTACATATCAATGGAGGTCGGCATGGAAGCAATCACATACAGTCATACACGCCAGCACTTGGCTGAAATAATGAACAAGGTCGGAGAGGATCGCGCTCCGGTATTGATTACCCGCCAATCCGGTAATCCGGTTGTCATGATATCGCTTCAGGACTTTAATGCCCTTGAAGAAACGGCCTATCTGATGCGTAGCCCAAAGAATGCAAAGAGACTGATTGAATCCATCGATCAACTTGCTTCGAAGGGCGGCACGACGCGGAATTTGATTGATGCCGATTAAGTTCTCTGACCAGGCTTGGGAAGATTATCAATTCTGGCAAGGGAAAGACAAAGCAACATTGAAGCGAATCAATGCACTCTTGAAGGGTATTCAACGCGCGCCTTTTGAGGGTATTGGAAAACCGGAGCCGCTCAAACATAACCTTTCCGGATTCTGGTCCCGCCGCATTGACCAAGAGCATCGATTGGTTTACGCAGTTCAAGACGACACAATTTTGGTTGCTCAGTGTCGATATCATTATTGAAGCTCAACACCCGATTCGGGATACGCGAAAAACAAGTGAGCAAAGCTGAGTCCTGAACATCATCGATTGTAACTATGAACCAAACAGACAATTCCTTGCCCTTGGAGTCCAAGATATACATCGCCGGCCATCGCGGCCTGGCGGGCAGCGCGATCGTTCGCGAACTGCAGCGACAGGGATACAGCAACCTGGTGACGCGCACCCATGCCGAACTGGAACTGGAAGACGCAGCGGCCACGCTAAAATTTTTCGAACAGGAAAAGCCCGAGGTGGTGTTTCTCGCTGCGGCGAAGGTTGGCGGTATACATGCCAACAATACTTATCCGGCGGATTTTTTGATGAGCAATTTGCTCGTTGAAACCAGTGTCGCGCGCGCGGCCCATCGCGCGCGGGTCAAACGGCTGATCTTCCTCGGCAGCTCATGCATCTATCCGCGCGATTGTCCGCAACCGATAAAAGAGGAATATCTGCTGACCGGCCCGCTGGAATCGACCAACCGGCCCTATGCGCTGGCCAAGATCGCCGGCATCGAAATGTGCTGGGCGTACAACCGCCAGTACGGCACCAAGTGGCTGGCCGCGATGCCGACCAATCTGTATGGGCCCGGCGATAACTATGACCTGAACAATTCCCATGTGCTGCCCGCACTGATGCGCAAGATGCACGAGGCGAAGGTATCCGGCGCGGCCGAGGTCGTGCTGTGGGGCAGCGGCAAACCGAAGCGCGAGTTTCTGTATGTAGACGATCTGGCGAACGCGCTGGTGTTTCTCGCTACACTGGATAAAACACGTTACGACATGCTGGTCGAGCCGTCGCAATGCCCGCTGATTAACGTCGGCACCGGTACCGACCTGACCATACGCGAATTGGCCGAAACGGTTGCCGATGTAGTCGGCTATACGGGGAGGTTCGTGCAGGACACGTCTAAACCGGATGGCACGATGCGCAAGGTGATGGATGTTGGCAAGATCCACAGCCTGGGATGGAAAGCAACAACCAGCCTGAAACAAGGCATCGCGCTGACTTACCAAATATTTTCAGAGACAAAATCATGAACCCGAATAATCCGTTAGCGCGCAGTTTTTGCAGGAGCCCGACTTGCCGTGCGACCCGGAATCTGGTTTTTTGTAGGAGCCCAACTTGTCGGGCGAATCAGAATCATCGCGCAACAAGTTGCGCTCCTACGGCAAAGCATTCTTCATTACCTTGATTATTTCAGATGAAATCTATTATAAGGAACAGCCGCATGAACCCGCTCGCCAGACAAGGCATCATCCTCTAGCGCGCGGTTTTTGTAGGAGCCCGACTTGCCGTGCGACCCGGAATCTGGTTTTTTGTAGGAGCCAGACTTGTCGGGCGAATCAGAATCATCGCGCAACAAGTTGCGCTCCTACGACAAAGCTTTCTTCATCACCTTAATTATTTCAGATGAAATCTATTAAAGGAACACCCGCATGAGCCAACTTGCCAGAAAAGGCATCATCCTCGCCGGCGGTTCCGGAACGCGTTTGCATCCGGTGACCCTGGCGGTATCAAAGCAGCTGCTGCCGATCTACGACAAGCCGATGATCTACTATCCGCTGTCCACGCTAATGCTGGCAGGCATTCGCGACATCCTGATCATCTCCACACCGCAGGACACGCCACGCTTCCAGCAATTGCTCGGCGACGGCAGCGCGTGGGGGTTGAACCTGCAATATGCGGTGCAGCCTTCGCCGGATGGCTTGGCACAGGCCTTCATCATCGGCCGTGAGTTCATCGACAAGCACCCTTCCGCACTGGTGCTGGGCGACAACATCTTTTACGGCCATACCTTCCAGGATCAATTGAAAAATGCGTCACAGCGCGCTACCGGCGCAACGGTGTTTGCCTATCATGTGCGCGACCCGGAGCGGTATGGCGTGGTTGAGTTCGATGCGAACGGGCGCGCCGTCTCACTGGAAGAAAAGCCCGCCAAACCCAAGTCAAACTATGCAGTCACCGGCCTGTACTTTTACGACAACAGCGTCGTGGATATTGCCGCAGCCCTTAAGCCCTCCCCGCGCGGCGAACTCGAGATCACCGACGTCAATCGCCACTATCTTGAGAGTGGGGGTTTGTCCGTCGAGATCATGGGGCGGGGATATGCCTGGCTGGACACCGGCACGCACGAATCCTTGCTCGAAGCCAGCCAGTTCATCCAGACTATCGAACACCGCCAGGGACTCAAGATTGCCTGCCCGGAAGAGATCGCCTATCACATGGGATTCATCAACGCCGCACAACTGGAAAAGCTGGCCGCACCACTGATCAAAAGCGGCTATGGCGCCTATCTGATACGGATGCTCAAGGAAGGAGACAAGCCCTCATGAGAATAATCCATACCGCGATACCCGACCTGCTGATCATCGAACCAAGAGTGTTCGGTGACGACCGGGGATTCTTTTTCGAGAGCTTCAACCGGCGCAGGTTTGCCGAACTGACCGGACGCGATACAGATTTCGTGCAGGACAATCACTCGCGCTCCGAGCAAAACGTGCTGCGCGGATTGCACTATCAAATCCAGCATCCGCAGGGCAAACTGGTGCGGGTGGTGCAGGGCGCGGTACTGGATGTCGCAGTGGATATCCGCAAAAGTTCGCCGACCTTCGGCAAGCATGTCGCCGTGGAACTGTCAGCTGGGAACAAACTGATGCTGTGGATACCGGAAGGGTTCGCGCACGGCTTCAGCGTGCTGACCGAATCGGCCGAGTTCTTGTACAAGACCACCGACTACTGGTTTCCCGAACATGAACGCTGCCTGCGCTGGGACGACCCGGCGCTGGCGATAGACTGGAAACTGAAAACCGAACCCATCGTCTCTGGCAAAGATGCGCAAGGCAAAACCTTGAACGAAGCCGAGTTGTTCGCCTGATTTCAGCACTTGTTTCTGCTTTCCTCTTTCCCCTTGAGCCTTTCACCTGCATATTCCCTTGAATCCTGAACCTGTCTTCCCTTGACATTACATACGCAACTTGCGTATGATCATTCCATGAAAGCTACCTTCATTGAGTTGCCGCCATTCGAGCGACATCGTCAGAATTATCTGCACGACGAAAGTTTTCGTGAGTTTCAAATGATGTTGATGAAAAATCCGGAAGCTGGTGATGTAATCGAAGGCACGGGCGGATTGAGAAAGGTGCGTTACGCCGACGAAAAACGAGGCAAAGGCAAGCGTGGCGGGCTACGCGTGATTTACTACTGGTGGCAGCTAGGAAATCAATTCTGGCTGCTCACCGTGTACAACAAAGATGAGATGGATGATCTCACCGCAGCACAACGAAAAGTCCTGAAGGAACTGCTCAAGCAGGAATTGGATGCCAGGAGAATAAAATGAAACGTAACTTGTTTGATGAACTGAAGGAAGGAATCACCGCACTCGAATCTGTACGAGAGGGCAAGATCACGCTGCGCCAGCATATCGTGGAAAAGAAACCTGCACCAACCATCACACCTGAAGAGTTGCTCAATCTGCGGGAGAAGCTGCACTTATCGAGAACCGTATTTGCCAGATACCTGCGTACTAACGAACGCACACTGGAAAACTGGGAACAGGGCCGTGCCAGTCCCAATGCCCAAGCTGCAATTTTGATTCGTATGGTTGAGCGTTATCCGGACACGGTTGAGCGCCTGTCAACGATCTAATCGTTTCATCGGACTTGTACCTTGTACCTTTCCTTTTTATCCTCCCGTTTTGGCGTAGAATCATCTCCATCAAAACTGCCCCGGAGGGCAAAGCCATGACAACCGCCACCGCACGTCCAGCCAGCATCAGATTATCGGCACGCCTTAACGGCGCGCTGAATGCACATGCGAAAGCGCTGAAGATCAGCAAAGACATCCTGATTCGCCAAGCACTGATGGAAAAACTTGAAGACCTCGAAGACCTTCAGGAAGCACAAGCCATCATGGCTGACATCAAGTCTGGCAAACGGCAGACCATACCACTCGAAACATTGCTTAAACGCAATGGTCTATAAGGTTATCATCGAAAATCGGCTGCAAAGGCCATAGAAAACTTTGATTCACAACCACGCAAACAAATCCTGCTATTCCTGAAAGATCTCGGTCAAACTGAAAATCCCCGCCAGGGCGGCAAGCCTTTGCAAGGCGATCGGAGACTGTGGCGTTATCGGGTGGGTATCCGTGACAGGGGTGGACTGTTTGAGTTGGCGGTACCCGGAATAAAAGCATAGTAGCCAGCCGACCCTTATAATGCGATATTGTGTACAACAATTGCAAAAAAGAGGAGCAATCATGACGACAGCTGAAAAGCTTTATCAAGTCACCCTACAACTGCCTGAGCCGATGCTGGCTGAGTTATTGGATTTTGCCGAGTTTTTAAGCCAAAAAAAAATGCCTGAGGGTGGGCAAGCTGGAAATTTAACGCTACTCGATTTGCAGGGGGGGTTGGAAGCCTCCGCTACATTCGCGGATGACCCTTTATCAATTCAGAAAAAATTGCGTGATGAGTGGAATTAAGTATCTGCTGGATACCAATTTCATCCTTGGTATTTTGAAAGCCAGCCCTGCTGTGGTTGCAGAAATTTCAGAACGTAAAATTCTCGCTGTCGAGTGTGCATATAGCGCCATTACGCGGATGGAGCTGTTAGGTTTTCCTGGCATTACCAGTGCAGAAGATAATCTAATCAGACAAAAACTTGAGTGTTTTACTCACGTTTCTTTGACGTTGCCCATCGAGGATGCTGTGATCAAGTTGCGGCAAACTCGCAAGATTAAACTTCCAGATGCGATTATTGCAGCGACTGCCATATACACTGACGTTGAACTCCTGACGCTTGATCGGCATCTTTTGGCAGTTATAAATTCATTTTCCAACGAATGATTTTGCAATTACGTCAAGCAAGTCTGCTATGAGACTTTTTGAAACAGGATTGTCTGGCGCACGGCTTCAATGTCCTGACCGAAACGGCCGAGTTCCTGTACAAAACCACCGACTACTGGTTTCCCGAAATGGCCGAAGCCGACTGTTCCCCTGTATCCATATCTTCGTACCCTCGCCCTTTAAGGGATAACCAGCGACTTGGCTGGAGTTGTTTGCCAGCCTATAACCAGCCACTTTGCCATTGTTCTTTGATGGTTTAGTGGATTGGCTATAACCAATGACTTGCCCAGCGTCTCTTGCTGGGTTAGTCAGATGGCTAGTAGTTTCATCAGTTGTTTAATCAGTCGAATGGCTAGTGGATTTATCAGAGGGTAAAGATCCAATCCTCAAGGAGTCTTGCCCTTGTGCCTGTCTTTAAACCTTTTTCCTGCCTTTAACTTGACTCTACAGCCGAATTATCGTTCAATCTCTGAACGCGTTCAATGATTGAACGAAAAAGGACCAACCGCATAGCCATGTTGAGCGACGAATACCGCTACAAAATCCTTAAACATCTGGAAGCCAATCCGGAAATGAGTCAGCGCGAACTAGCCGGCGAGCTGGGTATCAGCCTGGGGCGGGTGAACTATTGCATACAGGCCTTGATTGAAAAAGGCCTGGTGAAAGCGAACAATTTTCGCAACAGCAAAAACAAGAAAGGCTACGCCTATTTGCTCACACCGCGAGGCATCGAAGACAAAGCTAAAATCACCGTGGAATTTCTCAAGATCAAGCTCGCAGAACATGAGGCATTAAAAAAAGAGATCAAGAGCCTGCAACAAGAAGCCGGCCAGGTTCAGGCACTGCAACGTGCAGGCACCTCTACCGCAAAAGTGACGAGATAATCCTCATGGGCACCTATAAAATTCATATTACGTCATTCCGGCGAAGGCCGGAATCCAGTGTTTTTAAAGTTCCGGGCACCAGCCTGGTCGTCATCCCGGCGCAGGCTGGGGCGGTGTGACGAATTTATAGAAGAGCCCTCATGTCATCCAACCAACACACACTTGTTCTGGAAGCCGGTCGCGCCGAGCGCCATTACTGGCGAGACCTGTGGCGTTATCGCGAGCTGTTCTTCTTTCTGGCATGGCGCGACATCCTGGTGCGCTACAAGCAAACCGTCATCGGTATCGTGTGGGCCCTGGGCCGTCCGTTGCTGACGATGCTGGTGTTTACACTGGTGTTCAGCAAGCTGGCGAAACTGCCTTCCGGTGGCGTGCCTTATCCGATCCTGGTCTTTGCCGCGCTGCTGCCCTGGCAATTTTTTTCCAGCGCCTTTAGTGGCGCCGGGGAAAGCCTGATCAGCAATGCGGGGATGATCTCCAAGGTGTACTTCCCACGCTTGGTCGTCCCGGCCAGTGCAGTGATTGTCGCCTTCGTGGACTTCCTTATTTCGGTGATCATCCTGGTGGGGTTGATGATCTGGTATGGATTTGCGCCCAACCTGCGCATGCTCACCTTGCCACTGTTTATTTTTATAGCTTTCGCAGCCGCGATGGGTGCCGGCTTGTGGATCGCGGCACTCAACGTCAAATACCGTGACTTTCGGATCATCGTCCCGTTCGTGGTGCAGTTCGGGCTATATATCTCGCCAGTTGGATTTAGTAGCAACATCGTTCCGGAAAAATGGCGCCTACTCTATTCCGTTAACCCGATGGTCGGCGTGATTGACGGATTCCGCTGGGCGATACTGGGCGGCAATACGCAACTATATTGGCCGGGATTCCTGCTTTCGCTTGCTCTGGTCCTGATGATATTGTTCACAGGGATAATCTATTTCCGCAAGACGGAAAAAACCTTTGCGGACGTAATCTGATGTGCTCTGTGACGGTAATGGTTTGACAATAAATCGTTTATAAACGAAGATAATGTACGAAATCCGGCACTACCTGACTAAAGACGAAAAAGACATTTATCTGGTCTGGCTCAAGCAGGTTCGCGATAACGTAGCCAGAATGGCAGTTGTGAGGCGTGAACCGCATTGAACAAGGTATTTTGGCGATCACAAGTTTTGTCGTGATGGTGTGTGGGAGTTGTGCATCGATGTGGATGCGGGGTATCGGGTGTATTACGCCATCGCGGGTCAACAGATCGTTTTACTGTTGTGTGGCGGCGACAAACGGACACAGAACAAAGACATTGAGCGTGCCTGTAACTATTGGCAAGACTGGCAAAGGAGGACTGATGATGAAAGATAGATTGCACGATGACGCAATGGCCGAGTTTTTTCGGGGCGATCCGAATTTTGCTGCCGAGTATTTGAATAGCTTGCTTGAGGACGGTGAGCAAGCTGATCTTCTGATTGCGCTGCGCCAAATGGCTAAATCGTTCGGCGGTGTGACAACATTGGCCGAGAGGGCACACCTGAATCCAACGCAGCTTTATCGCACTCTTTCGCCAGAGGGCAATCCTGCGCTCAGCAGTCTGTCTGCCATTCTCAAAGCGATGGGTATGCGCCTTGCGGTTCAACCTGTGAAAGTCCCCACGAAACATGCCTGAAAGAGCTGTAATCCTCCCAAGTCAAGTGACATACCCGCTGCCCGCTCTGCGTGAAGCTCTGCTCAACGCAGTCGTCCACCGCGATTACACTGATGGGTCAGACATCCAGATCAAAATTTTTAACGATCACATTACAATCTACAGCCCGGGCCTGCTCAATGGCGGGCTAAACTTGGCAGAACTCAATTCTGACAACTATAAATCCCGTTTGCGCAACAAACTCGTTGCGGAAGCCTTTTACCTTACTGGCAATATTGAGAAATATGGCAGCGGCTTCATCCGCATTCGCAAAGCCA
>JBDTCC010000015.1:0-30240 GCA_039923775.1 Gallionella sp.
GCAACGCTGGGTGCAGGCACATGATTCAACACGACATCGAGCAGCGGGAACATGTTGTCTGTGACAGCGTTCAGCTCAGTCTTCGCGTAGCCATTCAATGCAGACGCATATACAACCGGGAAATCCAGTTGCTCGTTGGAGGCACCCAGTTTGTCAAAAAGATCGAAAGTCTGGTCAACGACCCAATCGGCGCGCGCACCCGGACGGTCAACCTTGTTGATCACAACAATAGGACGCAAGCCTAAAGCCAGAGCCTTTTTGGTTACGAAGCGGGTCTGAGGCATCGGGCCGTCGACTGCATCCACCAGCAATAGCACGCCGTCAACCATGCCCAACACACGCTCGACTTCGCCGCCGAAGTCCGCGTGTCCCGGAGTATCCACGATATTGATATGCACGCCCTTAAACTCTACGGCACAGTTCTTCGCCAGAATAGTGATACCTCGTTCCTTTTCCAGGTCATTGTTATCCATGACACGTTCAGCGACGTGTTGATGGGCAGAAAATGAACCTGCCTGACTCAGCAGCTTGTCCACCAGGGTGGTCTTGCCGTGGTCAACGTGGGCGATAATGGCGATGTTACGGAGTTGGCGGGACATGAATACAGCCTTGCTATGTGAAAAGGGCGCGCATTCTAGCACAACACAGTGTCAGGCAAACTTTTGCTGGCTTTTATTTTTTCCATCCGTATAATGCGCGGCTTGTCGCTGCTGAAGCGGCATTGGTTCATCGTTTTCTGACCTTACGGAATCTTTAAGATTCCTACCTCGCGCGTATCCAAATCGCGCCTGTCTAAAAGCCCTCCCAGATTCTCTTACAGGAATTTTCTCGGGTTTTCCGGTTAGCAACGATGTTTTATGCGCCGGTTAATCTGTCTGCCCGCTTAAACGGGTCGTTTATACTGCCTGCGCTCACCTTAGGGAACTGCTAATAGTTCGTTTTGCCGGACCCGCTTCGGCATTCAGTTACGTTGACTGGATGTTGCTTTGCGTCTGGCACGCGATGCGGATTCCCTTGGATAATAAAAAAGGAAGCACGATGTCATTTGAAAATTTGAATTTAAACGCCGCCATTCTCAAGGCGATCGCCGAAACCGGCTACACCGAACCCACGCCTATCCAGGCACAGGCCATACCCGAGATCATGGCCGGCCACGACCTGATGGCTTCATCGCAAACAGGTAGCGGCAAGACCGCAGCTTTCATACTACCCGCCCTGAATCGTCTGGCCACGCCATCCGCCTTTCCCGGCAAAGGTCCACGCGTGCTGGTATTAACCCCGACCCGCGAACTGGCTCAGCAAGTCTGTGATGCAGCGACCAAATACGGCAAGAACATGCGCTTCAAGATTATTAGCATCCTGGGTGGTATGCCTTACCCGGTGCAGAACCGTTTGCTGTCCAGTCATGTGGATATCCTGGTCGCCACACCGGGTCGTTTGATTGACCATCTTGAGCGCGGTCGCATCGACTTCTCGCGTCTGGAAGTGCTGATCCTCGACGAAGCGGACCGCATGCTGGACATGGGGTTCGTCGACGATGTGGAACGCATTGCCAAAGCGACTCCCGCAACGCGTCAAACCCTGCTGTTCTCCGCAACCCTTGATGGCGTGGTCGGAAATCTGGCTTCGCGCCTGCTCAAGACACCAAAGAAGATATCTGTTTCTGCAGCCAAGGACAAACACGAAAACATCGAGCAACGCATGATGTTTGCAGATGACGTGGCACACAAGAACAAGATGCTCAATCACCTGTTGACCGATGCCGAGATGAATCAGGCACTGGTATTCACTGCCACAAAACGCGATGCTGATACCATTGCTGACCAACTCTCCGCACAAGGCCACTCCGTTGCGGCACTGCACGGCGACATGAACCAGCGTGAACGCAATCGTACCCTGCTCAACATGCGCAACGGAAACGTGCGCATTCTGGTCGCTACCGACGTGGCTGCACGCGGTCTCGACGTGCGTGGCATCTCACATGTGATCAACTTCGACCTGCCAAAATTCGCCGAAGACTACGTGCACCGTATCGGTCGTACAGGCCGTGGCGGCTCGTCAGGCATTGCCATCTCATTCGCATCGAACCGCGATGCTCAGTTGCTGAAGCGTATCGAACGTTACACAGAGCAAAGCATCAAGATGCACACCATCGAAGGACTGGAGCCCAAGTACAAACTGCGCACCGGCCCATCTTCTGATCGTCCACGCGGCAATAACGGCCCACGTCGCAGTAACGGTGGTAGTTACGGCGGCGGCAGCAATACCGGCAGCGGTAATCGTACCGGAGGCTTCCCGGGCAAAACCGGTAATGGTTTTCACCACAGCGCCCCGGATAGCCGTCATAGCCATGCCGGACACAAAGAAGGTCAGTGGCGTGGCCAAGCCAATGGCAACACCGGAAATACCCTGGGCGTTGGTGGTCAGGGCACCGGCCAACCGCGCAGCCAGGAACGCAGCTTCGGAAACAACCGTGGTGGAAACACTGCCCCACGCCGTACCGGTGATCGCCCCGGTTACTCACTCGGCCGCGGCAACAATGGCAATACGCGTTAAGGTAAAGCTCCGACGCGCAACAAAAGGCTATAAATAAAAAACACGCTCTAGAGCGTGTTTTTTATTGTCGGTCGCCCAACGTCTGTTGTAAAAATACTTTGTGGTCCATATGCCCAAAGTACACAGTAGGGGCGTGGCCAACAGGCTTAACTTGATACGCGCGCAAAGTTGTAGGCGGTATTGACCAGGGTTATCGCGTTATGCTCTAATGCGCGCCCTCTTCGGGGCGGTTAGCTCAGTGGTAGAGCACTGCCTTCACACGGCAGGGGTCACTGGTTCGAATCCAGTACCGCCCACCAAACAAAAAAGCCCGACACTTCCATGCCGGGCTTTTTTCCAAACAAGAATCGATTAAGACGCTTCTTGGATGTTTGAAGCTTGTTTTCCTTTAGGGCCTTGCGTTACTTCAAAGCTGACCTTCTGGCCTTCTTTGAGTGATTTGAAACCGCTCATATTGATCGCGGAAAAGTGCGCGAACAAATCTTCGCTACCATCATCGGGAGTGACAAAACCAAAACCCTTAGAGTCGTTGAACCATTTAACTGTACCTGTTGCCATGTGTAATACTCCTACTTGCTAAAAAACGGGGAAAACCCCCGCAAAACATTTGAATCGAAGATTGCACATGGAAAACCAGTACTGCAAAAACTTTGAATCAAATACCTAAGTGCCTTTTACGCTGGTTTGGTGGGTATCGTCAAGGTAAATCTATCGGATTCATCTTAATCAGTTAAAATTAAAAAATTGTCTTATCTGTGTTTAACAAGTATGGACGTATTAAGTTTGATTTTTCTGGCGACGTTGACCGCGCTTGGATGGTTCTGGTTCGACAGCATACATGTGCTGGAAGTCGCCCGCAAAGCCGGTAAGCGTGCCTGCGACGATGCGCATGTGCAGTTTCTTGATGACACGGTCGCCGGCACCGCACTTGCGCTGGTGCGTGACCAGGCGGGGCGCAGGGTGTTGCAACGCACTTACCGGTTCGAATTCAGCGAAACCGGCAACACGCGGCTTGAAGGACAGCTGATTTTGCTCGGTGACCGGATCGAGTCGGTAAGCATGGAACCCTATCAGATGTTTCCTGACGAACCATAGCGCTGTGTGTCTCCCGCCACACAATCAACCTAACACTGCCAGCAACAGGACCTAATTTTTCAGCCCCGCTGCTGCCAATTATTGCCATATAGAGCGCGCTCTATATATCAAACGACCCGCATCTCCAGCATCAGATGATTTACCCGTTTGACGAAGCCGGCCGGGTCATCCAGTTGCCCACCCTCCGCCAGCAATGCCTGATCGAACAGGACAGCAGCCCAATCATCGAAATACTTTTCTTCTTCCTTCAAACGCATTACCACTGGGTGCGTCGGATTGATCTCCAGAATAGGGAGTGTTGTCGGTGTCTTCTGACCGGCCGCCTTGAGCATGCGTGCCATATTTCCACCTATGTCATGTTCGTCTGAAACCAGGCAGGCAGGCGAATCGGTCAGGCGATGTGTCACACGGACTTCCTTGACGCGGCTGTCTAGAATCTTCTTGATCTTGTCGGTCAGGTCCTTATGATCACTGGCCTGCTTCTCCTGCTCCTGTTTTTCTGATTCATCTTCCAGTTTGCCCAGATCTAGTCCGCCCTTGGCTACTGACACCAGTGCTTTGCCATCGAACTCGGTCAGAGAACTCGCCACCCACTCATCCACGCGATCCGAGAGCAACAGCACCTCTATGCCTTTCTTACGAAACACTTCCAGATGCGGACTATTCCTGGCCGCATTGAAAGTTTCGGCGGTGATATAGTAAATCTTATCCTGACCTTCCTTCATACGGCCAATGTAATCGGCCAGCGAAACGTTTGCCGCGTCGGTATCCGCATGGGTCGATGCGAAACGCAACAAACCGGCGATCTTGTCCTTGTTGGCGAAATCTTCCGCTGCGCCTTCCTTCAGTACCTGGCCGAATTCCCCCCAGAACGTGGCGTATTTTTCTTTGTCATTGGTCGCCAATTCTTCAAGCAGACCCAGCACTTTCTTGGTGCAACCGGCGCGCATCGCTTCTATATCCCTGGACTCCTGAAGGATTTCGCGCGAAACATTGAGCGGCAAATCGCTGGAATCCACAATGCCGCGCACAAAGCGCAGATAGGCCGGCAGCAGTTGCTCCGCATCATCCATGATGAACACACGGCGCACGTAAAGTTTGACACCATGGCGGGCGTTACGATCCCACATGTCGAATGGCGCACGCGCCGGGATATACAGTAGCTGGGTGTATTCCTGGCGGCCTTCTACACGCGCATGGGTCCAGGCAAGCGGGTCTTCGTAATCATGGCCCACATGCTTGTAAAATGACTTGTACTCGTCGTCTGAAATATCATTCCTGGAACGAGTCCACAATGCGGAGGCCTGGTTGACTGTTTCATCCTCGTCGGTGATAACTTGGCTGTCGTCCTTCCATTCCTCCTTCTTCATCACAATGGGCTGGACGATATGATCGGAATATTTGTGGACGATGGAACGAATTTTGTGCCCGTGGAGGAGATCGTCCTGATCGGTGCGCAGATGCAGGGTTATTGCCGTGCCGCGCGCGGGTTTGTCGGCCATCTCGATGGTGAACTCGCCGCCGCCGTCCGATACCCAATTCACCCCCTGGTCAGCCTGTTCTCCGGCGCGACGTGTCGTGACGGAGACCTTGTCGGCCACGATAAAGGATGAATAGAAACCGACACCGAACTGGCCGATCAGATTTGCATCCTTCTGTTGGTCTCCACTCAGCTTGGAGAAAAAATCCCGTGTGCCGGACTTGGCAATCGTGCCCAGATTGTTGATGACCTCGTCCCGGCTCATACCAATGCCGTTATCGCTGATCGTCAGGGTCCTAGCAACCTTGTCGTAACTTACCCGTATTTGCAGATCAGGGTCATTTTCGAACAACGCCTCATTGTGCAGTGCCTCGAAGCGCAATTTGTCGCAGGCATCCGAAGCATTGGAGACCAACTCGCGCAGGAAAATCTCGCGATTGGAATACAAAGAGTGGATCATCAATTGCAGAAGCTGTTTGACTTCCGTCTGAAACCCCATGGTTTCGCGATTGGCAGCAATATTTTCAGTCATAAGAATTCCTTAATACATATTTACAAAAACCCTTGAGCGAAATGGAGTCTATTTCGGATTTTTCAAGTGACCGGCAAAAAATCTCCCGTTTGAGCGAAAAGCCAAATATGGACTTACCTAGCCTCCCAGGTCGCACTTTTTTGCGTCAATTCGTCGCGCCCGATTTCGCCGCGCGCATAACGTTCCTAAAGTAAGTTCAGTGTGTCCTTCCCATGTTCGCGAACTGAAAAGATACTGGAACTCCAGATAAATTTGCCCAACAATACAGAAGCGGCGGTCAGTAACAGCCAAAACAGCAACATGCTGATACCCGCGCTCCATCCGTGACCGTACTCACTCCAATGTCCTGACATCGCTCCTTTCCAGACCATGACCTACAGTTTCATTCTGCCCAGCCGTAACGCATTCGTAATTACCGATACCGAGCTGAAGCTCATCGCCGCCGCCGCAATAATGGGCGAGAGCAACAAGCCAAAGAACGGATATAGCAGCCCGGCCGCGATCGGTACACCCAGCATGTTATAAATAAAGGCAAAGAACAGGTTTTGACGAATATTGCGCATGGTGGCCTGACTCAGACGACGCGCGCGGACAATGCCGTTCAGGTCTCCCTTGACGAGTGTCACGCCGGCACTTTGCATCGCCACATCGGTGCCGGTTCCCATCGCAATGCCCACCTGTGCCTGGGCCAGTGCCGGCGCATCGTTGATGCCATCACCTGCCATTGCAACGATCCGCCCTTCGGCCTGTAATTGCTTGACGATCACAACCTTTTGCTCCGGCAGCACTTCGGCTACAACGCGTTTGATGCCCAATTTATTCGCGACGGCTTCGGCAGTGGCCCGGCTGTCGCCGGTAAGCATGACCAGTTCCAGACCGGCAGCTTGCAGGGCACGCACTGCTTCCAATGCGGACTCTTTGATCGGATCGACTACACCAATGAGCCCCGCAGGCTGGTTATCGATGGCCACGAATACCACTGTCTGCCCTTCTGCGCGCAGCGCATGGATACGTTCAATCAGATCGCCTGTATGTATCTTGAGCTCGACAAAGTATTTCTGGTTGCCGATGGATACTTTTCGACCCGCTACCTGACCGCTGATACCCTTGCCACTGACCGATTGAAATTCCTTCACCTCGGACAGGGTCAAACTGCGTGCTGCCGCACCCTTGACGATGGCATCCGCCAAAGGATGTTCGCTGGCCCGTTCCAGACTGGCTGCCATTTGCAGAACTTCGTTGTCGTTAAATTTTGGCAGCGCCACGACCGAGGCCAGTTTCGGTTTGCCCTCGGTCAGCGTGCCGGTCTTGTCGGTCACCAATGTATTCACTTTTTCCATGACCTCCAGCGCCTCGGCATTCTTGATCAGCACGCCTGCGGATGCACCGCGCCCGGTTCCCACCATGATTGCGATCGGTGTCGCCAATCCCAGTGCACAGGGGCAGGCAATGATCAGTACCGACACCGCCGCGACAATGGCGTGGGCGAATCTGGGCTCGGGCCCCCACGCCATCCAGGCTGCAAAGGCCAGCAGCGCGACGAGCACAACGATTGGCACAAAATAACCGGACACCGTATCAGCCACTTTCTGTATCGGTGCACGGCTGCGTTGCGCTTCACTGACCATATGAATGATCTGCGCAAGCAGCGTATTGGAGCCGACTTTTTCCGCACGCATCAGCAACCCGCCGGTACCGTTCATGGTGGCGCCGATCAGCTTTTCTCCCTGCTGCTTTTCTGTCGGGATTGGTTCACCGGTCACCATCGATTCGTCGACTGAGCTGCTACCTTCAATGACCGTCCCGTCCACCGGAATTTTCTCGCCTGGGCGCACGCGAAGTACGTCACCAACTTGAACCTGCTCCAGCGGAATGTCTTCTTCCTTGCCATCGCTACGCACGATACGCGCATTCTTCGGCGCCAGTCCCAGCAACAGTTTGATCGCGGTATTGGTACGGCTACGCGCCCTCAATTCCAGCACCTGCCCCAACAGCACCAGTACGGTAATCATGGCTGCTGCTTCAAAATAGATGGGTACGGTGCCGTCCGTGCGGCGCAGCATCGCCGGAAAGATATCCGGCAGGAACGTTCCAACCACGCTGTACGACCAGGCCACACCCACACCCAGCGAGATCAGCGTAAACATGTTCAAATGCCAGTTGACTACTGACGCCCAGCCGCGCTGGAAGAACGGCCAGCCGCACCACAACACAACCGGTGTCGCCAACAGGAACTCCACCCATTGCAGATGCGTGAACGAGATGATCTGCGGCACGATACCCTTCACCATATCGGCTGCCATCGCCATCACGAATACCGGCACGGCCAATACCAAGCCGATCCAAAAGCGCCGTGTCATGTTGTCCAGCTCGGGATTATCTTCCTTGACCGCGACCGTTCTGGCTTCCAGTGCCATGCCGCAGATCGGGCAATCACCGGGCTCGCTACGCACGATCTGCGCATGCATGGGACAAACATATTCGGTGACATCCGGTTTGGGCAGTGCATCTTCAGGTTCCAGCGCCATGCCGCAGATCGGACAGGGGCCGGGTTTTAACTCGCGCACCTCGGGGTCCATCGGGCAGATGTACACAGCACCCGGTATCGCAACCTGGGGCTCCGTAGTATCCGGATGAAGATATTTTTCGGGATCCGCGGAAAATTTCGCCTGGCATTTGGGGCTGCAGAACAGATAAGTCTTGCCCGCATGCTCATGGCGCAGCTTGGTATCGGACGATACGGTCATGCCGCATACCGGGTCCTTGATTTCGCCCGTATCGGTCATGCCGCCGATAAGATATTTGTCAGGGTTGGCGGAAAATTTCGCGAGGCACTTCGGACTGCAAAACAGATAGGTATTACCTTGGTGTACATGACGCAGCTTGGTATCCGGTGCCACTGTCATGCCGCATACCGGGTCTATGTTTACTTCCGTATCTACTATGGAATCAGTTGCATTGCTCATGCGATTCTCCTTTTGACCAGCCAATTTTTTCCAGCATACGCCTATTCACCCAGTACATCACCGGCAATACACGCCGCACGCTCTGTATGACGATACTTATTGAGCAAACGAGGGCCGAAAAAAAACAGCTGTGAGGAATTGATTCGGTCGGAAAACCGGCTAAAACCGCAACGAAGGTTGAGCTTCGTCCACGCCCAGAGTGTTCGCCCGTTCCCGCTCAGGCTGAACAGCCGATCAAATCACCCGTACAGCTTGCGTCCACGAATGCGGGCGCGATGAGCGCGGCGCTGCTCGCCCTCGGTGAGCGGCTTGGGTTTTGACCCTTCAAACGGGTTTTTACTGGAGTTGTATTGAATCCTCAGCGGCGTACCTTTCAACTTGAATATTTCACAAAAGGTGCGTTCCAGATAACGTGTATAGCTGTCAGACACATCATCCAGACCGCTGCCGTGTATCACGATCAGCGGTGGGTTGCTGCCACCCTGGTGGGCGTAGCGCATTTTTGGTATGAAACGCCCGCTTTTGGGCGGCGCCTGCTTTTCCAGCGCAGCCATCAGCGCACGGGTGAGTTTGGGCGTGGACAGTTTCGACATTGCCGCGGCATAAGCTTCGTCCACCGATTTCAATACACCCGGTATGCCGTTGGAGTGCAAAGCAGAGATGAAATGCAGCTTGGCAAAACTCAAGAAATGCAGCTTGCGCTCAATGTCACGTTTGACCTGGTCGCGGTGATGTTCGTCCAGACCGTCCCATTTATTGACCGCCAGCACCAATGCACGCCCGGCTTGCAGCACGTAGTCGGCCACATGCGCGTCCTGCTCGGTGATCTGGTCGCGTGCGTCCACCACCAGAACCACCACGTTGGCATCTTCAATCGCCTGCATGGTTTTGATCACGGAGAATTTCTCCACCGCCTCATCAACCTTGCCGCGTCTGCGCACCCCCGCTGTATCGATGATGGTGTACTGTTTGCCGGCGCGTTCAAAGTCGATATAGATGCTGTCGCGCGTGGTACCCGGTTGGTCAAACGCGATTACACGCTGCTCGCCGAGGATGGCATTTACCAGCGTTGATTTGCCAACATTGGGACGGCCCACGATGGCCAGTTTGGGCGGGTGCTCATGATCGATTTCTTCCTCGGCTTCGGGCGGAAAATTCTCCAGCGCGATCTCGACAACCTCGGTGACATTGTCGCCATGAGCGGATGAGATCGGCAAAGGTTCGCCCAGTCCCAGCTCGAAGAATTCAGCCGTCACTTTGGCGCGCGCCATACCTTCGGCTTTGTTTACCAGTAGCAAGACCGGCTTGCCGGTCTTGCGTAATTGTTCGGCAATGATGGCATCCTGTGGTGTGCAACCGGCACGGCCATCGACCAGAAACATCACCACATCGGCTTCGTCAATGGCCTGGCGGCTTTGCTTGGCCATCTCGAACATGATGCCTTCTTTGGCAACCGGCTCCAGTCCGCCGGTATCCACCACCAGAAAAGGCCTTTCCCCAATCCGGCCCTTTCCGTAATGCCGGTCGCGTGTGAGACCCGGCTGGTCTGCGACCAGTGCATCGCGACTGCGCGTGAGGCGATTGAACAAGGTGGACTTGCCCACGTTCGGACGGCCTACCAGAACAACTGTGGGCAACATTCAGGCAGCTTTCATTATTTTATGGACAGCGAATACAGTTCGCCGCCGCGCGTTCGTACCAGCATGCCATTATCCATTCCCATCGGAGTAGCCACAATCGCACCGCCGTCCAGTTTGATACGCGCAGCAAAGCTACCGTCATCGATATTCAATGCATGCAGATAGCCTTCCAGGTCGCCGACCATGACAAATTTTCCGAAAGCGTAAGGTGCGGTAAGCTGGCGATACAGCAAATCCGCGTTCTTCCACGTCGTCGCACCGTTGGTTTTATCCAGAGAAACAACTGATCCGCTGCTATCGCTGAGGTAGAGATATTTGCTGAACACCATCATGCCGGTGTAGCTGGAAATATCGCGGCTCCACAGCTGGTTGCCCTGTGCGGTGTCGAAACACGCGGTACGCCCCTGAAAAGAAACCGCGCAGACTTTATCGTCATCCACAACAGGGTCACTGGTAATGTCGCTGATGCGTTCCAGTTCGGTATTGCCGCGCGGTTGCGACACCTGTGTTTCCCACAGTACATCGCCATCCTTGATGCGGATCGCGGCCAGCTTTCCAGCCGCAAACCCGGCATAGGCAACGCCCCGCTGAATGGCCACCCCCGCATGGCTGCGCACAACCAGCGCAGGCGTGCTGCGTTCATACATCCAGACGCGCTTGCCGTCTGCCGCATTCAATCCGGCGATACGTCCATCACCGCTACGCACCATCACCGTACCGTCTGCTACTTGCGACACGCTCAACACTTCGCTGGATACCAGGCTTTTCCATTTCAGCTTGCCATTTTCATCGTATGCCTGCACTTCACCCTTGTTGCTTCCGACAAATACCATGCCATCACCACTGGAGACGCCACCGCTCACGACTATGCCGGTATCGATGCTCCACACCGGCTTGCCGGTGGCACGATCCAGACGCATCAAACTGCCTTTGCCTGTGGCACAATATATTGCATCGCTGGTCAAAGCCGTTTGCAACAAATCCGGACCCTGATCGCCGATGTCACTTTTCCAGCGCACTTCGAACTTGGCCGTCTGTTTGAAATCGACCAGCTTGGCCGGCTCTGCACTATCCTTCACACCAGCCCAGTCTGGTTTGGAGTCACCCGTGGAAGTGCAGCCACCCAGCGCGACCAGCACTCCCAGCAATAGTCCCGGCAATAACCTGTGATGAGTCTTGAGTACTGTTCCTGCCAAAAGGGGGCTGAAAACGCTTGTGTTCATTTTGCCACTCACCTTCATTTAGCAGATCCAAGGGCATCGAGTTTGATCTGGATCAGGCTGCGGTACATGCTTTGTGCATCTGTTTTTGCATAGGCCAACTGGTAAGAACTTCTTGCCTTGTCATTTTTTCCCTCTGCACTAAACACGTCGCCCTTCAGGTCGGCAAACAGGCCATCGAATGAATCGGCATGCTTGGCTTCCAGCAATGTCATCGCATCCGCATATTTTTTCTCATCCAACAACACCGCCGCCAGACGCAACCTCGCCACATCCTTTAGCGTATCTTCCCGGGCATTATCAATAACCCATTGCAATTGGGTCTTGGCACGCGCCATATCATTGCCTTGCTCATTCACTCGTGCAGCCAGCAACTCGGCATGCGCTGCATAAGCGGTGGAACCGTATTTATCCGTCACCGCGGTTGCAGCATCGTTGATGCGCTTGGCATCATTGCTGGACAATTGCTCGACAAATTGCTGGTACAAAGTGGCTGCTCCGTATGTTTGTTTGTGCTGGTAATACTGCCAACCCCGCCAGCCACCCACCGCAACGACCACGATCAACAATGCACCCAGTATCTGGTTGCGGTTGTCGTTCCACCACGCCTTAAGGGCGTCGAGCTGTTCCTGTTCCTGCAAATCCAATGTTGCCATGTCTTCCACTCCCGCTAGATAAATTTATTGCAACTATAAAACCTGTTGTACCGCACACCGGCTGATTTGCGCAATAAGGCTGTTTGCTACACTTTCAAGAGTCGCACCACTGTCTCGGTGAGATTCTGCACACTTACCCGCTCCTGTTCGCCACCCTGCATCGGCTTTACGCTGACTTCGTTCGCTTGCGCTTCGTCGTCACCGATCACCAGCGCAATACTGGCACCGCTGGCATCGGCTTTTTTCATTTGTGACTTGAAACTGCCCCCGCCACAATGCAGCAATACCCGCAAATTGCTGTCGCGCAATTGCTCGGCCATTCGGCCGGCCAACCTGCCGGCCAGTTCACCCTGATGCACCACATACACATCCATTTCCGTCTTGGGCAGTGCCATACCATCGTCCTGCAGCAATGCCAGCAGCCGTTCCACACCCATCGCGAAACCGGTTGCCGGGACCGGTTTTCCACCGATTTGTTCCACCAACCCGTCATAGCGGCCACCCGCACAGATAGTGCCCTGGGCACCAAGTCGCGCGGACACCCACTCGAACACGGTACGGTTGTAATAGTCCAGCCCACGCACCAGACGCGGGTTGATTGTGAACGGTACATCGTGGTGCCTGAGTATCACCTGAACCTCTTCAAAGTGCTGCAGCGCATCTTCTTCCAGCTCATCCATCAGCTTGGGTGCTCCCGCGATCAGATCCTGCATCGCCGGATTCTTGCTGTCCAGTATGCGCAACGGGTTGCTGTGCAAACGGCGTGTGGCATCGGCATCCAGCATGTCCCCGTGTTGCTCGAAGTAGGCGATCAGCTTGGCGCGATGGCGATGCCGTGAAGCGGTGTCGCCCAGAGTGTTCAATTGCAGGACAATATCGCGCAGGCCGAGCTTGCTCCACAGGCGCGCGCACATCAGGATCTGTTCCGCATCGATATCCGGGCCTGAAAAACCCAGTGCTTCCACACCGAACTGATGAAACTGGCGGTAACGTCCCTTCTGGGGACGCTCGTGACGAAACATCTGTCCGCTGTAATATAAACGCTGCGGTGCGTTATACAGTAAATTGTGCTGCAGCACGGCGCGCACGCATGAAGCCGTTCCTTCGGGGCGCAGGGTCAACTGATCGCCGTTCAGCGCATCGGAAAAACTGTACATCTCCTTTTCCACGATGTCGGTCACTTCGCCGATGGCGCGCTTGAACAAGTCTGTCGGTTCGACCAGCGGCATGCGGATGTTGCGGTAACCGTAGCTATGTAGCCAATCGCGTACCACCTCCTCGAACCAAAGCCACAATCCCGCCTCGTCCGGCAGGATATCATTCATGCCGCGCACGGCTTGCAGGGTTTCATTACTACTCATTTTTTTGAGCAATTTCTCTAAACGGTGTGAAGCGGGGTACTGTGCGGCGGCTTTGCCGTCTCACTGTTGCGCAACACGTATTTGCGCGCCACATAACTGTCCACTATCCCGGTAAATTCCCTGGCGATATGGTCACCGCGCAGGGTCATGGCTTTTTCACCGTCGATATAGACCGGTGCGGCGGGACTCTCGCCGGTTCCTGGCAGGCTGATGCCGATGTTCGCCAGCTTGCTTTCACCTGGTCCGTTCACCACACAGCCCATCACCGCGACAGTCATGTTCTCAACGCCTTCGTATTGTTCACGCCACAGCGGCATCTGCGTCCGCAAATGGGCCTGAATGCTCTGCGCCAATTCCTGAAAAAAACTGCTGGTGGTGCGTCCGCAACCGGGGCATGCCGTCACCATGGGTGCGAATGCGCGCATCCCCAAAGTCTGTAGTATCTCCTGGCCAACCAGCACTTCCTGGGTGCGATCGCCGCCCGGCTCGGGAGTCAGTGAAATACGGATGGTGTCGCCTATGCCTTCCTGCAACAGTATCGCCAGCGCGGCGGTCGAAGCGACGATGCCCTTGGAACCCATACCCGCTTCGGTCAAACCCAGATGCAGCGCATAGTCACACCGGCCCGAAAGGGCACGGTATACCGCGATCAGATCCTGCACCTCGCTGACCTTGCATGACAGCACGATGCGGTTATGCGCCATGCCCAATTTTTCCGCACGCTGCGCACTTTCCAGCGCCGAAGCGATCAGCGCGGCACGGGTCACCTCATTGGCTTCCCTGGGTTTGGCCAGGCGCGAATTTTCATCCATCATGCGCACAACCAGATTCTGGTCGAGACTGCCCCAGTTCACCCCGATACGCACCGGCTTGTCATAACGGATCGCCGTTTCTATCATCATCGTGAACGGGTCGTCTTCCTTGCGGTTGCGGCCGACGTTGCCCGGATTGATACGGTATTTCGCCAGCGCCTGCGCGCAATCTGGAAATTCCGTGAGCAAACGATGGCCGTTGTAATGGAAATCACCGACCAGCGGCACATCGCAACCCATGCTGTCCAGACGGGCACGTATGTTTGCCACCTGGGCAGCTGCTTCGGGGGTGTTGACAGTAATGCGCACCAGTTCCGAACCCGCCTTGGCCAATTCAAAGGCCTGCTGCGTGGTGGATTCAACATCGGCCGTATCGGTATTGGTCATGGATTGAACCACGACAGGCGCGCCGCCTCCCAGCATTACCTTGCCGACCAACACCCGTTGTGACGGGCGACGTTTAATGATGGTAGTGCCCGTGCTCATTTCAGCGTAATCCGCGCCACTTCGCTTGAAGAGTTGGTATAGGGTGCCAGATCGATCGGCTTGCCATCCTGATACAAATGCGTGGCTGGCGCATGACCAATCACCAGCGAAAGCGGCAAGTACCCATGCAGATCCATTTCACTTCCGGGTGCGTGTATTCTGGAAGAAATAATTTTGCCATCTTTGTCAGTGATCTCTGCCCAGGACTCCTCGTCGAACACCATATGCAGCAGGGAAATCTTTACGAATGCATCATTTTGAGTGCCCGTGTCAGTCGGCCGGGATTCCGACACTGCTGAAGCAACCGCGGTCTTTGCTGCCCGAACGACAGGTTTATGCTCGCTTTCCGAAGCCGATGGTTTCGGTTCTTCAGGTTTGGGGGGTGGCTCAACCACGTTTTTTTGCTGGGCAGGCTGAGCTTTTATTTCGGGTGCCGGCTGAACTTTTATTTCGGGTGCCGGAGTTGTTTCGGTTTGAGCAGGCAAGGAAACCGGAGTTTCAATTTTTTCAACTTTGGCTTGCTTGAGCGGCGCCATGAAATGCCACACAACAAACCCCACCACAACCAAGGCGATCAGCAATGCGGCGACCAACATGAACAGGTTTTTTTGTGCCGAATATTCTTTGGGAAATGGCACGTCGACCGAAGCCGGTATCAATTCCGTTGTCGGTGCTTTTGCTTGAGGAAGAGCAGCCAGCAAAATTTCCGCATCAAGGTTCAAAATCTTGGCATAACTGCGAACAAAACCGCGCAAGAATGCTGTTTCGGGCAGATTCTTGAAATCGTCCGCTTCAAGAGCCTCTATTTGCCGAGGCGCGAACTTGGTCTGCGCAGCCACATCCGCCACGCTCAAACCAAATTGTTCGCGTGCTTCGCGCAACATGACTCCCAGCGAGGTCTGGGGTATCGCGGCGGAAGGATTGCCCTGTTCTGTATTATTTTCCGGGACCTGTTCCATTATTCACCATGTATCAGCATTTGAGTTTCACGCGCATCGGGAAATCGATTGCGCAATTGCGTGGCATAACTTGCTTCCGAATTGCGATCGCCAATCTTGCGATTGATCCGTACACCCAACCAAAGTTGCTCTGCTGTCAGATTGTCGGATTTTTGCGATAGATTAACAAAATATTTTTTGGCCGAAAAGTAATCGGCTTTGGCGTAGCTCAAATCAGCCAGCGCAAACAGGGCCTGTGTCGATCCCGGATCAACCTGCAGTGCTTTTTGCAGGAAATCCTCGGCATCCTTGATATTGCCAGCTTTTCTTGAACACAGACCGGCATTCAAATAGGCGAGGCCCGGCGTCGTATACAAGGGATTTTTCAATGCCGCCATAAACTGTGGAATCGCTTCCTTCGCCCTGTCTTGCTGACACAGGAACCATCCATAGTTGTTATGAGTATCGGAGTTCGTGTCATCAAGATCGAGGCTATGCTTGAAATCATCCTCGGCATTCCTGTCCTCGCGCAGCGCCATATTTACCAAACCGCGCACGTTGTATGCGGGCGCATAGCTACTATCGGCGTTCAAAGCTTGTTTCAACTCATCCAGTGCGATGCCGAGCTGGGCACGCTGATAGTACAGGCCCGCCAATTCCGTATGCACTTTGGCACTTTTAAAAGCGTGCGAACTATCGGAATCGGAAGTTGTGCTGCAGGCCGCCAGCAAGGCCAGCGAAAAAAGCATGGCGATCAATCTGTTCACAGTGCACCTCGTCTAAACATTTACACAACTCCAACAGAACGCTGCAGGTTTCGCTTGGTTTTATCCATAACCTGTCCGGCCAACTGCCCGCACGCAGCGGCGATATCATCGCCGCGGGTCTTGCGCGTGGTGGTCACGATACCTGCCTGCATCAGCACATCGCGGAAACGCTGAATCACTTCCGGTCTTGAACGGCGATAATGGGTCTGGGGGAAAGGATTGAACGGGATCAGGTTGAGCTTGCAAGGTACATCGCGCACCAGCTTCACCAGCTCATGCGCCTGTTGCACCGAATCATTCACGCCTTCCAGCATCACATATTCGAAGGTGATGAAATCGCGCGGAGCGCGTTCAAGATAACGCTGGCACGCTGAAAGCAGTGTTTTCAGCGGATATTTCTGGTTGATCGGTACCAGTTCGTCGCGCAGTTTGTCATTCGGCGCATGCAGCGAAACCGCCAGGGCCACCGGACATTCTTCGCGCAATCTGTCCATCGCAGGCACGATGCCGGAAGTGGACACAGTGACTCGCCTGCGTGACAACCCATAAGCCTGGTCGTCCAGCATCAATCGCAGCGCGCTCACGGTATTGTCAAAATTCAGCAACGGCTCACCCATGCCCATCATGACCACGTTGCTGATCTTCCAGTTACCATCGGCATCCTTACCGAGCTGATGATTCGCCCACCACAGCTGGCCGATAATCTCGGCCACGCTGAGGTTGCGATTAAATCCCTGCTTTCCGGTCGAGCAGAATGAGCAGTTCAGCGCACAACCCGCCTGACTGGAAATGCACAAGGTTCCACGCGTCTCTTCCGGAATGTACACCGCTTCCACGGCATTTCCTGTGCCAACGTTCAGCAACCACTTGCGTGTACCGTCGCCGGATAATTCTTCGCGCATCACTTCAGGCGGGGTAATGCAGGCACATTGCGCGAGCTTGTCGCGCAAGCTTGCAGCGATGTCGGTCATCGCGGCGAAATCTGACTCCCCAACCCTGTAAACCCAGCGCATCAACTGGCGCGCACGAAACGGCTTCTCGCCCATTTCCGTGAAATAGCCAGCCAGTGCGTGCGCGTCAAAATCGAGGAGGTTTTGCTGCATCAATTTCTTCTTGTATTAACGCGAGTAAACATTCATCGCGGGGAAGAAATACGCGATTTCGACAGCTGCGGTTTCTGCCGCATCCGAGCCGTGTACCGCATTTGCATCGATACTGTCGGCAAAATCGGCACGAATGGTGCCCTTGTCTGCTTTCTTGGGATCGGTCGCGCCCATCAGATCGCGATTCTTCAGGATTGCTCCTTCGCCTTCCAGCGCCTGTATCATCACCGGGCCCGAGATCATGAATTCCACCAGATCCTTGAAGAATGGACGTGCACGATGCACCGCATAAAAGCCTTCTGCCTCGGCACGCGACAATTGAACCATGCGCGCGGCAACGATTTTCAATCCGGCATTTTCAAATCGGGCATAAATCTGGCCGATAACATTCTTCGCAACGGCATCGGGTTTGATAATCGACAGGGTACGTTCAACAGCCATGCTACTTTCTCCAAACATATAATAGTTAATAAAAAACGGGATGGCATTCTATCAGGGTTTGCACGCGCTGTCGCAGTCGGCGCCGGTGATCATTGTGCACCAGCACCGAACTTGAAATAACGATTTATGCTGGAAATCCGGGCTTTCCAACCAAAAATCCAAAAAGATTTAGTTGAACATCAGATTGGGCAGAAACAGCGTGATCTCGGGTATGTAGGTAACAATCACAAGAAAAACCAGCAGCACCATCAGCCAGGGCAAAGCTGCCCGGGTTACCTGCACGATACTCATGCCGGTAATACCGCTGGTCACGAACAGATTAAGCCCCACCGGTGGTGTGACCATACCGATCTCCATATTGACCACCATAATGACACCGAGATGTATCGGGTCGATACCCAAATGTGTGGCAATCGGAAAAAAAATCGGCGCCAGGATCAGGATGATGCCGGTCGGCTCCATGAAATTTCCCGCGATCAGCAGGATGATATTCACCACCAGCAGGAACATCCACGGTGCCATGCCGATTGCGACGATTTGCTCGGCAATAGTTTGCGGGATGCGCAAGGTGGTCAGCACATGGGCGAACAGCATCGCGTTGGCAACGATGAACATCAGCATGACCGTGGTGCGACTGGCATCAACAAACACCTGGGGCAACTGGTGAAATTTCAAATCACGGTACACAAACACCACGACAAACAGTGCATACACAGCCGACACTGCTGCCGCCTCGGTCGGGGTGAACACTCCCCCATAGATACCACCCATAATGATGACCAGCAAAGCCAGTCCCCACATTGACTTCCTGAATTTGGAAAGTACTTCTCCCAGGCTTGCTCGCGGAGTCAGCGGCAAATTCAGCTTCTTGACCCGCCAATGTACCGCCAGCATCAGCATCAGGCTGAGCAGAATTCCGGGGATCACGCCGGCCATGAACATGCGGCCCACCGACACATCGGTGACAGCTGCATACACCACCATCACGATGGAAGGCGGGATCAATATCCCCAGCGTGCCGGCATTGCAGATCACGCCGGCGGCAAATTCTTTCGGATAACCATTACGTACCATGCCGGCAATCACGATGGAACCCACAGCGACCACCGTGGCAGGGCTTGAACCCGATACGGCAGCAAACAACATGCAGGCAAGTATTGAAGCAATAGCCAGCCCGCCGCGCAGATGGCCCACCGCCGCGATCGCGAAATCAACCATACGTCTGGCAACTCCTCCCGTGGACATCAATGCGCCGGCAAGTATGAAGAACGGGATTGCCAGCAGGGTGTAATGCTGGCTGGTGTCATACAGTTTGATGGACAGTGATGCCAGGGAATCCTGGGCAAAGAAGACAATGGTCAGCAGACTAGACAGGCCCAGGCTGATGGCGATGGGCATACCAATTATCATGAAAAAGAACAGGCTACTGAACAGGAAAATGGTATTCACTTGTTTTCCTCCATCGCCTTGAGTTTGAGCGCTTCTTCCACTTCATCGGCGAGATGCAGCCGGTCCGATCTGCCGGTCACCAGATTGAACAGCACCGGCAGGAAACGCAATGCCAGCAAAACAAAACCAATAGGCAGTATTGCCCGTGCAATCCATATCTTGAGTGGCAGGTCGTCCATTTCGATACCCACTGCCTTCATCTTCAACACATAGATCATGGAACCGTAGATTACCAGTCCCGCATACAGCAGACAGAACAGCACAGCCAAAATCGAAGTGATCCGACGCGGCTTGGGCGGCAGTAGCTTGACTATTGCGTCCACCCCGATATGCGCTCCAACCCTGACACCATAGGAAATCCCGATGAATATCATGCCGGCGAACAGCACCGTATTGAGTTGCAGGGCCCAGGTAAAACCGGAGTCGAATACATAGCGCAGGACAACTTGTACAAAAGTCAGCAGCGTCATCGCTGCCAGCAGCAGGGCGATCAGCCATTCATCCAGCTTCTTGAGATATTTCATGGCACCCCCAGACAAAGACCCCGGCTTGCCGGGGTCAGATGATGTTTGCAGTCAGTGTTTTTAGCCGAATTTAAATATATTTTACTGACTGCTATTTGCTATTGGCCTTTTGTGCCGCGTCGATCAGATCTTGGCCAATTTCTGGTTCGAATTTTGCCCATACCGGCTTCATCGCTTTGCGCCATTCAGCCTTTTGTGCCTTGGTCAGCGTGATGACCTCGGCTTTCTTGGCTGCAATCACCTTGGCACGATAATCCTGGTCTTCGGTCATAGCGATCTTATTGCCGTAGGCTATCGATTCAGTCATCGCTTTGGCCAAGCCGCTCCTGACATCCGCGGGTAAACCGTTCCACCACTTCGCGTTGGTCACTACCATGTAGTCAAGCACACCATGGTCGCTCTCGGTAATGTATTTCTGCACTTCATAGAACTTTTTGGTATAGATGTTGGACCATGGATTTTCAGCACCATCCACCACTCCGGATTGTAATGCCTGATAAACCTCGGCAAAGGCCAGCTTTTGCGGATTGGCACCGATATCCTTGAACTGTGCTTCCAGCACGTCCGACGACATGATGCGGAACTTCAACCCTTTGGCATCTGCGGGAGTGCGCAATGGCACATTGGCCGACAATTGCTTCATGCCGTTATGCAAAAATCCCAAGCCGATGATGCCCTTGTCTTCCATGGAATTGAGCAATTCAAGTCCCTTCGGGCTTCTTTGAAAGCGGTCAACAGCCTCGATGTCGTCAAACAAAAAAGGCAGGTCGAATATCTGTAATTTTTTTGTGTATTTTCCGAATTTGGCCAATGCGGGAGCGACAATTTGCACGTCGCCCAGCAGCAGTGCTTCCATCTCATTGCCGTCACCATACAACTGACTGTTCGGGAAGACCTCCACTTTGACTTTACCCGGCAGATACTTCTCGGCAAGTTCCTTGAACTTCAGCGCAGCCTGACCCTTGGGTGTGTTTACAGCAACAACGTGGCTGTACTTGATGATGATGGGATCGGCGGATGCCGCCATAGACAGGCTCAACAACAAGGCACTACACAACGCGATTACGAGCTTCATGTTTTTCTCCCTCGGTAGTTAGTGGTACTACAACAACTCTTTAAATACTTACAACGGCATCATAGTCCAATTATTCGCAGGATACCAACACCCCTTCTTCATTTTCCAGTGCGTGATATTCGCTGTCGATGCTCAACCCCACCACACATACAAACTCGTCTCCGCAAAACAGCAATGGCAGGCGTTCCCGTTGCCAGGGCGGGATGTGATATTGCTGCAGCAGATTCTTGAGTGTGCGGTTTGCCGCGGCCGGATGCGGCCTCAGGGTTTCAGAGCCCTTGCGCAAGCGCAACGTCAACGGGCCACGCTGCAACTTTTGCATGCTGATGCCTTTTCCGGTTGCGTATGAAAAATGCAGCCGTGTAGCCAGCGGAGGCCAATCCAGGACGTCCTCACCCCGCCATGGCAAAACAAAGTCCCGGTCGAATTCCGTCGCCACAGGCAGCAGATACACTTTATCCCGGTAACGCCGCACCTGATGATCGCCACAGCGCACGTTCACGGCAGCATCTTCGCGCGCATCGCAAAGCTGTCGCAGCATTTCTTCCAAATGGGCACTCTGCGGCATGATTGCACCCTGTACATGGAGGAAGTACCGCAACAAGTTCCTTGCGCGGGCCGGAGACAATTCCCGCAGTACTTCAAGTTCCATCGCATTGCCATCCATTGCCTGCCCCGCATCCTGAACGGCCAGTTCATCAAGCAAATCGTTTGCCTCGGCAAAATGTTGCGCGCTGCGCCCAAGCGTATCGCGATAAGCAGGAAAATGCCTGTCCAGCAACGGCATGACGCGATGGCGCAAGTAATTCCGCGGATAGTGGTCGTCTGAGTTGCTTTCATCCTCAATCCACTGCAATCCGTGCGCGACAGCGTAGTCAAGAATCACCTGGCGGGAACAATGCAGCAGGGGACGCAACAAATCGGGGGAGCCGGCATGCCGGGCCAGCACGGGCCGCTTCGACAAGCTGATGGAACTACTAGCCATTCGACTAAGCCCGCGGGCGGACAAGTCGCTGGTTATCAGGACAGGCATAGCGCTGGCGCCGCGCACACCCGCTCCGCGCAACAACTGCAGCAACAGCGTTTCTGCCTGATCGTCGGCATGATGCGCCAGTGCAATGCAGTCACAGGGTTGCCGGTAAAGCGCTGCGAGACGCAGCTTGCGAGCCGCAGCTTCGATGCCGTGCGACCGTAGCGGTGTGATATCCACGTGTTCGACGCGCAAAGGAATCTGCAGGCGGTAGCACAGGTTGGCACAGAATCTTTCCCATGCATCGGCATTCCGGCTGATGCCGTGATGGACATGTAATGCGGAAAGTTGCCATGAATAACGCGCTGCGAGCAGGTGCAGCAGGTGTAGCAGCACCACCGAATCCACACCGCCGCTCAACCCGACCAGAATAGTGCGATGTGCGGGAAGCAGCGGCGCGATCTGCGCCGCAACCCGTTCGATCAGATAATTATTGGAATCCACGCACTGGCCCGGGGAACGTCCTTTCGGGCCAGACCCGGAAGGACGGATGATCATTGCTTTACTGGAGTGCGACTTCCTTGAACTTGCCATAACTCATCAGACGGTTGAAACGGTCCTGTATCAAATTAACCGTCGGTTTGCTTTGCGCGGTTTTCAGGGAATCCTGCAGTGCCTTCTTCGTGCTCTGCATGGTGGCAGCATAATCGCGATGCGCACCACCCAATGGTTCGCTTATGATCTTGTCCACCAGACCCAGCGCCTTCAAACGGATCGCGGTGATACCCAGGGTTTCAGCGGCATCGGGTGCTTTTGCCGCGCTTTTCCACAGGATCGAAGCGCAACCTTCCGGTGAAATAACCGAGTAGGTACTGTATTGCAACATCATCAACGCGTCGCCAACGGCAATCGCCAGCGCACCTCCGGAACCACCCTCGCCTATCACGGTACAAATGATAGGCACGCGCAATTCGCTCATCTCGTACAGGTTGCGACCGATCGCCTCGGACTGGCCGCGTTCTTCGGCGTTCACACCTGGATACGCGCCGGGTGTATCGATGAAGGTCATGATGGGAATGCCGAATTTTTCCGCCAGCCGCATCAGGCGCATCGCCTTGCGATATCCTTCGGGACGCGGCATGCCGAAATTGCGCACGATCTTTTCTTTGGTGTCGCGACCCTTCTGGTGTCCGATCACCATCACGCTCTGCCCGTTGAACCGGGCCAACCCGCCCACGATCGCCTTGTCGTCGGCAAAGGAACGGTCGCCATGCAGCTCTTCGAAATCCGTGAACAGTGTCTCGATATAGTCCAGGGTATAGGGACGCTGAGGGTGACGCGATACCTGGGAGATTTGCCAGGGCGTCAGCTTGGCATAGACGTCCTTGGTCAGCGCCATGCTCTTCTTGGACAAGCGTGCGATCTCGTCCGCGATATCCAGTGCGGAATCGTCCTGCATAAAGCGCAGTTGTTCAATCTTTTCTTCCAGTTCGGCTATGGAACCTTCAAAATCCAGAAACGATATTTTCATGTTGTGTTCCCAATATTGAGCGCGGCGTAATGATACTACAAACCGAAGAAACGTTTGATAGTCGCCAGGACTTCACTGTGGCTGTGTTGCATTTGGCCGAGCGATGACTCCTTGTCCAGGTTTTGCAGTGCGCTGTCCAGTTGCGCCCTGCGCATGACCAGGATATGTGAAACCTCATCGGCGATGGCCGGACGCGCCTGCATGATTCCTTCAAATGCCTCCTTGTCGAGGCGATAACATTCAATATCGGTTCTTGCTATCACCGAGGCAACTCGCGGTGAACCGGTCATCAGGCTCATCTCGCCGAAAAAGTTGCCCTTCAATAACACATTGAGGCTGTACCTTGCGCCGCCCTCCATATCGACAAACACCTCCGCTTCGCCTTTGATGATGATAAATAGCCAGTGTTGCCCGGTCGCCCCCTGCTTTGCGATCACGCTGCCCTTGGCGAACGGCATGTACTTGAGGCGCTCCGCCAGCGTCTTGAGTTCCTCGTCTGTCATTTGCGCAAGCAACTCCACTTTGCGCAGGGTCTTGATGCGCAGCATCACTTCGCGCTGGCGCATGGTCTCCTCATGCTTTTCATTTTCCTTGGTGATATGAATGTCTCTTTCCTCGATTGCCAGCCTGATGCCCTGGCGTTGCAGGGCAGACATGATGTGCCAGCGAATTGAGGCATCCGTGGGATCGTCCGGAGCCAGATCGGTCAGCCAGTAGCGCATCGCGTAACGCCCGTAACCTTTTTCGTCCATCTCCATCAGCACGCAATTGGGCAGCGGGTTCTTGGCAACATTGGCGATGTCAATCTGCTGAATGGCCTTCTCGACAATGCTGACCACCCGGGTAGGCGCCACATCTAGGCTGACGTTGAACCACACCCAGCGGCGCAACTGCACCGGCTGGTCGGTACGGCGGCCCAGCACCAGGAATTTGTTTTTCATCAGCTGGCTGTTCGGAAACACCACCGTTTCCCAGTTGCGCGTCTCCACCAGCGTGGAACGCCAGCGGATATCCACCACCTTGCCGGTGATGTCATCCACCTTGATCCAGTCACCGATCTGGATCGAGTTATCCATTTGCAAAGCCAGTCCACCGAGAATATTGCCCAGCGTATCCTGCATCGCGAACGCCACCACGGCGGTGATCATGGCCGAAGTTGCCACGATGCTGCCCAGATCGAGTCCGGCATAGCGCAGTCGAACCATGCCCCATGCGATATAGGCCATGATGACAAAAATATCCTCGGTGATGCGCGGTGGCGTCAGGCGCACCAGCGGCAGGATGATGCGGAATACCAGCAGGCCCCAGAGGCGGATCAACGCGATTCCGCCGCCAATGACAAATGCCTCGTGCAGCACGTTGGCCGCCATGTCGAAATTCATGGCATGTATCAGGCCGCTCAAAAATTGCCCGAGCAAACAGGCCATGAAAAACCCCAGCGTGTTGATGATGCTGCGGCGTTCTTCTTTATGAAAGTGGAGCAACAGGAACACCAACCCCAGCGTCATCAGGAACACCATCAATGACTCTTCACGCCAGAAAAAATGAAATGCAGTATCCCAAAATGCCACGGTCACTCCCCACGGAAACCTCTAAAATCTACTGCGCGATCTTGAGAATTTTCCTGTTGTTTTGATACGGCATTCTACACCAACGAATATTCGGCCAAATGCCTGGCGCGTCTCCAGAATGACCAGGCATCGCCCCGCGTCAAAATAATCTGCCGAACGGCATCACCGCTCAAAATATCCAGTTTTATCTGCGTGATTTTTCCGTCACGCAACGCCTGCCATAATGGCTGCGCAAAGCCGTTTTCAAAGTCCTGTAAAGCGTTGCGCCAGGCGGCCAGATCGCCGCCCTGCAAAGCCGAGCGCAACCCTGTCCAGACCAGCAATTGCCCGCCTTCAGATTTCGCGTTTTGCCATTGTCCGGGCCATGGTGAAAAGGGAATACCAGCAGCCCCGGCCAACATTTCAACCATCACCTCGTCCGAACTCACATGGCCGTAGTTTTTTTGCGGCGACGCATTTTCACTGTGCCCTGTTCCCCATAGCCACACACTGTTGATCGTCAACTCGCCGCGCTCATCGCGGTATTCGTTAAACGGATGCGCGAACAACAGCATCTGGATCTCGTTGAAAATCCGGTGCCAGTGCGCCGCATCCGCACCGGTCGGCAATGCCCTGCGTACATCTCTTCCGGTCACCTGCGAAGCCGGACTGGTTCGTATATCGGGCAGCGAGTCCAGCCGCACATACCAGCGTTGCGGATGCGGCGCAAAGAACTCCATGCCCTGCCCGGAAAAATGCCCATTCAGGCTCACACACATCTGTTCGGCTTCATTCGCGCTGATTTCAGTAACCGGCAACATCAGCATCTGATCGCGCTGCAGGCGCAAATGAACCGGGTCGGCGCGCAACCAGTATCCCGCGGCAAGTCCGTCAAAAGCAGCGGAGACTGCCGCGATTGGCGCATCTCCACGCAACGGAATATCAAACGACTTGCAAAGCAACCCTTCCAGCGAATCCGGATCGAGGATTTCACTTTGTCCGCGGCCCAGCATCTTTTCCAAAGCAGGCAAAGACAGGGCTGCCAAAACCTCGGCGGCAAAATCCCTGGGCAGAAACAGGTCGGGGATGACCAGATGGACGAATCTCATAGTGGGCGGAGTGTACCTGACAATTCGGTCAGATCATCCGAAGCCGGTCATGAACAGGAAGAACAGCATGATTCTGTCCAAATCAACTCTGCCGCCAGCGCAGACAAAATGCTTTTGTGTCGTCCAGCCAATCATGAAAATCACCGGTAAATCCATTCACATCGGCAAGAAACTCCAGTTCGCCGTTCGCCAGGGGATTGGGTTGCCGCGCCCGGCGTGACATTCTGACCAATACATCGGCAATCCCGTCGATCTGTGCGTAGCTGCAGAGCCAATTCTCCTTTTCCATCATCGTCAATGCGGGATGCGACGAAATGGGGAGATCGTTCAATCGGCCTTTGATCAATCCGTAGACATCTGCACAATATTCATCGAGCGGCTGATCATGAATCGAGGACCAATGATGAGCCAGCAAATGATCGTAGATAATATCGACCAGCACACCGGCATACCGCCTCCGGTCCGCGGAGATGCGTGAACGACTGCGCCGGAAGGCGGGCTGCGACTCCACATAACTGTCAATGGCACGATGCAAAGCCACACCCCTTGCCAGATCGTCCGGCAACGCGCCGGGCAAAGTCCCTTTGATCCAGTCTCCGATGACGCCGCCAACGATCAAGGCGGGTTGCTCACCTGCCAGCAAAGCATGTGCAAGGAAGTTCAATCCTCATCCTCCTTAACTTCTGCTATATAGCTAATGACAGCCCGAAGGGAATTCATTTTTTATATATCTATTCCGAGCAAAATAGAGGCCTGCGACCCTCCAAATTCAATGCCATCTTCCTGGCATTCTGTTCATCGCAACAGATCAAGCCATAGCCGCTTTTTATTTAAAATCAGCTCATGTCTGGTTGATCGGTAATGTGGAGTAGGCCCGCCATCAAACAAAAACTATTTTGATTGACTTACCATATAGGCGACGGCATTGATGATGTCCAGATCACTGCATGTATTGCAATCCCCTCGCGCAGGCATATTGCGGTAACCCAAAAAAGCATGGTTCGTCAACCTGGATTCACCCTCCTCGATGCGTCCCGCCCACGCCGCCTTGTCACCGATTCTGGGTGCACCCATTCTCCCCACGCCATGACAAAACGTGCAGGCATGGTTAAAGACTGCTTCCCCGGCCTTTACGTCGCCTCCAGCCGCAGCCAAATTCGGCAACAACATTCCAGCAACAAGAATCAATGTTGTAATGATCGCTTTCATATCCATCCTCATATTAAAAATCATATTGCAATTTACTTTAGTTCAATCAGTTTAACATCGCGAAAAATGGCGACACTCTTGGTGGAATTTCCATTTTCAACTATTCACGATATCGTCCTGCGGGATGATTCTGCTTTGGCAGCAAAAGTCTGCTTCAACTTTGAAAGCGGACTTTTGCTAGAGCTTAAGTCTTCTATCTGCATGGTGCCCATTGCTGCCGTTCAGCTTTCCCGAATGCGGTCATTCAACGTTTGAGTTCACCGGCCTTGCGCAGCTTTATGCGCAAGATCCGGTGAACTGATGGGTTAGCCCGGATTATTGAGATTATTTCTTCTGCGTAATAATAGGGCCACCAAAATTCGTTGTCTTGAACAGGCGATACACGGCACTGTTTAAATCTAGAAACGGATATTTTTTTGTAAAGCTTTTAGATGATTTGAGGTCGTTCTCATCTTCAATGTAATAACGCCAAATAATAGGGGAATTGGCGCAATCTAAAGAAAAATGTCCAATGTACGTTTGCTCCCCTGCGTTTACGTTGAACGTGTTTAATCTATCATTGATAAGAGCACTCCGCGGTATAGAGATATAGCCAACATCGGACACAGATTTTGCAACTTTGATTTTGAACCCACTCAACGAATACTCGCCAGGCGGAACTTGGAATGCTAACGGGTTATAAATCATATCCGTAAACAACGAACCGTTTGACTTGATTTCCACATCTGATTCTGCGTCATCTGTTTTTTGAGCGCGGGGCATTTTGTCAAAAGAGAAGCTGACTATTTGAGCATTCTCGTATCCACCACATTTCCAGACTCTTCCCCACATCACTTGCAACAAAACTGTACCGAGTGATGATTGTTTCTTCTCGAATGATTCTGTTGATGCTTCAATTGAGGTCCCATTTTTATCAAAGACATCGGCTCGCTTGCTAGTAATTGAGGAATCCATATTTGATGTTGATGCGCATGATGCCAACAAGAGACAAAGGAGCGATACAAAACTAATTTCTATTATGGTGCATTTATTGTGCATGATTGTCTCTGTAATGTGGATTAATGAGGCTAACGTTACTATTCAGCCACCGGCCGGCTTTTGGCCGGGAATCTTCCCCCAATAAAATTGACACCCGATTAAGCCAGTTGAATTTCATACGTTGCTGGCGATACGTAGTTTAACGATGAATGCATTCTACTGTGGTTATAAAAAGGAATATAGCTGCGCAGAACCGAGAGCATTTGTTCATCCTCACTGAATTTCCAGCCATGGATCGCTTCCGACTTCATCGAATGGAAGAATGATTCCATAAACGCATTGTCCGTCACCTTTCCCGGACGGTTCATGCTCTGGGTGATGTTTAGCTGTGCCAGTCGTGCCCGGAAAGCATTGGCGTAATACTCGATACCGCGATCCGTGTGGAAGATCAGTCCGTCAGGCGGACGCCGCTTAGTCACTGCATTATTCAGCGCGCGCAAAGTTAACTTAACATTCTTCTGCTGCCCGAATGCCCAACCCACGATACGACGCGAACACCGATCCATCACCACAGCCAAGTAGCGGTAGATCGCGCCCACCTTCAAGTAAGTGATGTCAGCCACCCACACCTGATTGGGTACTTCTGCCGCATGCTCAAGTTGCCGATTGGGTAAGCAACCGTAGAACTTCTTCAGGTTGGGTGAGGTATAGCGCAGGGTAGCCCAGCGGCCCTTGATACCCAGCTTACTCATCAACTTGGCCACCCGGTTCTCACCGACAGACACCCCTAACTCCTGTAGCCGTCGATACACCCTGGGACTGCCATAAGTACCACGGCTGGCTTGGTGTACTTGCCTGATCTGGCCGGACAAGGATTCGCTTTCCAGCATTCGCTGGCTGGGGCCGCGATTGTGCCAGGCATAGAAACCGGCACGGGTCACGCCATAGACGCGGCACATCATCGCAATGGAAAGCCTATCCCGGTTTACTTCGATGAACCCGAAGATTTCCGATTTCGATCGGAAGTAAACCGGATGGCTTTTTTTAGGAGTTCATGCTCCTGTTGCAACAGTTTGTATTTCTTCTCCAGATCACGCAGCCGCTTGAGCTCGGCTACCGTCTCATCGTCCAGCTTGACGCCTTTGGTCACGATCAATCCCTCCCTGGCTTGTTTCCGCCAGCGTGACAGCATGAAGGGGTGGATGTCCAGTGCCTCGGCGACATCCTGAATGAGGACATCGGGAAGCTCACTTAAACGTACTGCGGTTGCCTTGAAGTGCATGCTGTAACGATGCACTTTTGGAAGACCTGATTTGGCCATAAAAACACCTCCGTTTGGTTAGGGGGAGGTGTCAACTATTTTGGGGGAAGGTTACAGTCGGCTGCAATAGGGGGTTAGATTCCGTGAACGATGAGGCACCACACTTGCGGCATACGCCAGTAAATCCAATGTGCCTCAAATCTAGAGTTGCGTGACATTGCTTGCAGATCATCCCGAACTTCTCAGCTACACGGCGGTTAAGTATGCGTAGTGCGTACGCGTACAGAACGAGAATTGCGATACCTCCAGCTGGCAATACGAATGCGGGCGGGCGAGTCTCCAGCGGAAGTACCAAGATCACGAGCATCATGAGAAAGATTGCAGCGAGCAGTCCATGCACAGACCAACTTCCCTTTCGATTGAGATCGGCCTCGTAAAGGAGGATGGCTGCATAGAATTGTTCCCTAGTCATGGAGGAATCTAACAATGTTTAGGCTGACCCACCGGTCAGTACTATTAATAATAATGAAG
>JBDTCC010000016.1:0-12349 GCA_039923775.1 Gallionella sp.
TTCCCTTGATAGCCTGGAGCAGTCAATTTGTCCTGAAGTTGATCGACCGTTTTTCCGTGACTATATATGCCGGTGGAGCACTGCTTGGATACGTGGCGGGAGAGATGCTGGTCAGCGAGGTGTTTCCTGCGAACAAATCGGGGAGCGGTTTCGCCGGTCTGGATGGGGCAAGCCACTATTTGCACTGGTTGATACCGGTGCTCTGCGCATTGCTGGTATTGGGGATGGGGAAACTGCTGGCGTTGCGCAAAATCGCGGGAAGTGAAGTGATTAATCTGGTGGACGAGGAAGTATCAGTTGCGCCGGACAAGAAATCATAAGGGGAAGATATTGAAGATACTGATTCCGGTTGATGGCTCCGCCAACGCCCAGCGTGCGGTCGATTACGTGATCGAAAATATTGCCGCATTCAAGGAGACCCCCCAGTTGCTGTTGCTGAACGTGCAGCGGAATGTGGCGAAGGGCAACGTCAAGATGTTCATCAATCAGAAAACGATCAATGAGTATTGCCGTGAGCAGGGTATGGAGTCACTGCAGGCGGCGCGCGCTGCACTGGATGCAGCAGCATTGCCGTATCAATACCACATCAGCATCGGCAAGCCGGCTGATACGATAGTTCATTATGCCCATGAGCAAGCTGCAGACCAGATTGTGATGGGTAGAAAGGGGCAGGGTGGTTTGCAATCGTTGTTGCTGGGTTCGGTGATGAACAGGGTGCTGCAACTGGCAACTTGCCCGGTGGTCCTGATCAAATAGGCTGTCGATTCGCAGACTGCACCGCAGGCAACTTAAAATTATGATTATTCTTAATAAATCTAAAGGATTGTGGTGCATTGTTGTGAAATATATTAATATCCCCGCCATATCCTGTACGACACCAAGCTTCAGGCTCGACAACAGGTATCAGGGGATGGCATGAATAAGTGGCTGTTTTGGAAGAAGGACTGGTTTGTAGGCTTGCTGGTGGCATTGGTATTTTTTCTGGGTGCCAATAGCGAACTGATGCAGAGTCTGGAGCGCAAGGCTTATGACTTGGGCGTATTGGCTTCCTCCCGGACGCCGAGCGACAAGATTGCAGTGATTGCGATTGATGAGCAAAGCATCGCAAATCTGGGACGTTGGCCCTGGCCGCGCGCGATACATGCCCGGATGCTCGATGTTCTGGCTGCGGGGCATCCCAAGGTAATCGGATATACCGCTTTTTTCTTCGAGCCCCAGGTGGAAGCAGGTCTGGAATATATTCAAAGGATTTCCGGGTTGCTGGGAAGCGCAAAACTCAAAGACACCACCGATCCCGAAAAACAAGCTGAACTGGCCAAGCTCGGTGCCTTGCTGCAGGAGGCAGAGCAAAATCTCGATAACGATCAAAAACTCGGCGCAAGCATAGCCAATGCGAACGATGTGTTGCTGCCGATGTTTTTCGAACTGGGCGAGCCGCAAGGCAAACCCGATCACGAATTGCCCGACTATGTTTTGCGCAATAATCTGATGAATGTAAAAGATCCCGGCGGATTAGGCGAATTGCCCCTGCCGGCGCGGGGTGTACTGGCGCCGATTCCGGTGCTGGGCAGCAAGACATTGGCCATCGGGCACCTGAACAGCTTCCCTGATGTGGATGGGGCAATTCGTACCGAGCCGCTGGTGATCCGCTATTACAATCAATACTATCCATCGCTGTCACTGATGCTGGCTGCCAAGAGTCTCAATCTCGGAGCCCAGGATATACACATCAATTTGGGTGAGGGAGTGCAACTGGGCAATCAGAAGATCGCCACGGACCCGGTGCTGCGGATGCATACTTATTTTTACAAGGATAAAAATGGTCGCCCGGCCTTTCCGGTAGATTCATTTTATGATGTCCTGACGGGCAAAATTCCGGCGGAAAAATACCGTGACAAGATCGTGCTGATCGGGGCATCGGCTACCGGCATCGGTTCCCTGCAAGTGACACCCATTTCGTCCGGTATGGCTCCGGTGGTGACTTTGGCGCATTCGGTGTCGAGTATCCTTGACGGAGATTTCTTTGTTACGCCAAGCTGGGCTGAATGGGCGCAAATTGGAATTTTCATTTTTGTCGCGTTGTATCTGATCCTGCTTTTGCCGCGGTTGAATGCCGCCATCGGTGCGGTGTTCACAGGTACGCTGTTTACAGCGTTGCTGGTGACGCATTTTGTCCTGATGACGAAACAGGCGATGTGGTTGCAGCTGATGTTGCCCGCCTCGCTGTTGCTGGTCGGCCATTTGCTGTTGACGACCAAACGCTTCCTGATGACCGAGAAGGGCAAGCAGAAATCGGATGCTGATTCTGCGGAGAGCAATCGTATGCTTGGTCTGGCTTTCCAGGGGCAGGGGCAACTGGACATCGCCTTTGACAAATTTCGCAAGGTGCCCCTGGACGACAGTCTGATGGATGTGCTCTACAACCTGGGGCTGGATTTCGAGCGCAAGCGTCAGTTCAACAAGGCGGAGTCGGTATTCAGATATATGGCCGAACATAATCCAAAATTCCGCGATCTGGGTGCGCGCATGGTACAGTCCAAGGCGATGTCTGAAACAGTGATGCTGGGTGGCTCATCCGGAAGGAGCAACGCCAGCACCCTTGTGCTGGACAAGGCGGGGGTGTCCAAACCGATGCTGGGGCGTTATGAGATAGAGAAGGAGCTTGGCAAGGGTGCGATGGGCGTCGTATACCTTGGCAAAGACCCGAAAATCGGTCGGGTCGTGGCGATCAAAACTATGGCATTGGCACAGGAGTTTGAGGCCGACGAGCTGGAAGACGTGAAAGCACGCTTTTTCCGTGAGGCCGAAACGGCCGGCCGCCTGAATCACCCGAACATCGTGACAATGTACGATGCCGGAGAAGAGCATGACCTTGCCTACATCGCGATGGAATTCCTCAAAGGCAAGGACCTGGCCCCTTATACCAAGCCCGGGAATTTGTTGCCGTTGCCCAGACTGATGAATATTTTTGCGCGTGTTGCAGATGCACTTGATTATGCGCACAAACAGAATGTGGTGCACCGCGATATCAAGCCTGCCAACATCATGTACGATCCGGAAACGGATTCAACCAAGGTGACCGATTTCGGCATAGCACGCATCACCGACTCCAGCAAAACCAAAACCGGCATGGTGTTGGGAACTCCCTCATTCATGTCGCCCGAGCAATTGGCGGGAAAGAAGATCGATGGGGCATCGGACTTGTTTTCATTGGGTGTGAGTTTGTACCAAATGGCTTGTGGTAAGCTTCCGTTTGAGGGGGATTCGATGGCACAGCTGATGTACCGGATCGCCAACGAACAGCATCCCGATATCTTGACCATCAGGGCAGATTTACCGGCATGTCTGGTGGCAATAATTAACCGGTCATTGGCAAAGCAGGTTGATGTTCGCTATGCCAATGGCGCCGAAATGGCTGAAGCCTTGCGCAAGTGTGCTGCACTGGCAGAAATTTCATCAACGGCAGGCAATTTGCCACCCGGCTAGTCAGGTGTGGCCTTTGATGCAAGCGTGGGTGCGGGATTGAGTTGTCGGTGGGTACCCCGCCACGAAATGGCTAACCTTCCGCAGTCAGTAAATTTGGGGGTGTAAATTGAAGATTGAAGAAGCATTGGAAATGTTCAGCCAGACTGATCCCGGCATGGTGCGCTCGCACAACGAGGATAGTGTGGCATGCGATCCTGCCTGTGGCTTGGTGGTTCTGGCTGACGGTATGGGCGGGTACAATGCGGGCGAAGTGGCGAGCGGTATTGCTGTGTCGGTGGTTGTGACGGAAGTCAGCCATCGTTTGCTCAATGCCAGCCCGGTCGCTCAGGGAGATAATGGTGCCGAGGAATTGGGTGTTTCGCTGTTGCGTGACAATATTCAGAAGGCCAATGCTTCTATTTTTCATGCCGCACAAAGTCAGCCCCAATATGCCGGGATGGGAACGACTGTCGTATCAGGACTGTTTTATGACAACCGCGTAGCCGTCGGACATGTTGGTGATTCGCGCATGTATCGCTTGCGCGGGGAAGTGCTTGAAACGATCACTCGCGATCATTCCCTGCTCCAGGAGCAGATTGATAGCGGGATGATCAGCATTGAAGACGCGCGATTGTCCAAGAACAAGAATCTGGTGACACGCGCGGTCGGTATAGATGCCGATGTGGATTCTGAGATACATGTGCATGACGTGTCGGTCGGGGATATTTACCTGCTATGCTCCGACGGCTTGAACGATATGGTGGAGGATGAAGACATTCAATCCACGCTTTATGCGTTGCAGAACAATTTGCCGCTTGCGGCAAGTCAGTTGATACAGATGGCGAACGACAATGGCGGGCGCGATAATATTTCGGTGATATTGATCAAGGTAAAGGGTAAATTTTCCCTGCCGCGCGGTTGGCTGGCAAAGTTTTTAAATTGGTTTGAAAAATAATTAGTAAGAGGATTACAACAATGGCTGCGAAATTGATACTCAGCATGGATGGGGGAATGATCAAGGAATACCCACTGAACAAAGAGCGCGTGACCATCGGGCGCAAGGCGCACAATGACATTGTCATCGACAATTTGGCGGTGAGCGGTGAGCATGCTGCAATCGTTACCATCCTGAATGATTCCTTCCTGGAAGATATGGATAGCACCAACGGACTGGAAGTTAACGGAAAGTCCACAAAAAAGCATTTTCTGCAGAACAATGACGTAATCGAAATCGGCAAATACAGGCTGAAATACATCACTGATCAAATAACCCAGACCACACCTGAAGATTTCGAAAGAACCATGGTGATGCGCGCACCGGTGAAGTTGCCTGCTCCAGCTTCGGGAGGAATCAAACCGATGGAGAAGCCTGTTGCAATGAAGCAGGCCACTACCGGTCAGACGCATAATGAGATGGTTGAAAAGACCGGCAAGTTCGCATCGCACCAGCAGACTGGACAGTCTGCTACCCCAGCAAAAACAGCACAACCGTCTGTGTCTTCTTCTGTGGAAGCGCCGCCTGCTGTTCAAAAACAGGTTGCAGTGGTGCAAGTTTTAACCGGCCCCAATGCCGGGAAGGAGCTCGAACTGGTCAAGAATCTCACTACGCTGGGCAAACCCGGTTTGCAGGTGGCCGTACTGACCCGTAGACCGCACGGCTTCTTCATCACTCATGTAGAAGGGGAAAATTTCCCGTTGGTAAACGGCCGGGCACTGACTAACCAGGCACACCAACTCAATGAGCACGATGTGATTGAGTTGGCCGGAGTCAAGATGGAATTCTATTTCAAGGGATAGCGAGTGGTAGACATAGGGCAGAGGACACTGGGTGCAAGACAGGGAGGGGTGTCTGAACTGCAATGCTGCTTTAATGATTGGACCGCCAGGCGGCGCGCAACAAGCTATCCGCTGTTTTCCCTCACTGATCGCGCGGTCAGTCATTCGGCTTTTAAAACTACCAACCATTCCGGTAAACTGTCAACCAACGATAAGTTTGTGGCTGGTTTAGACAGGCTAACAGCCCCGCATAGCCAACCGACTGGATCATCAAACTACGATGAATTATGTCATTGGTTAACGCCAGCCAAGTCGCTGGTTATGTCTTGTATTTAGCACAGTGAGAAAAAGTGCAATCTTGATCGGGTTGGGGCTGCTGATAGTCTTGTTCTTTGTCGGTAGTGCCGCGCGATTTTACAGGCTGGATTTTGTCGATCAGCTGTCTTCCATTCTTTATGATTATCGTTTGCGCCTGACCATGCCGCGAACGCCGGATGATCGTATCGTCATTGTTGATATAGACGAAAAAAGCCTGAAGGAAGAAGGACGCTGGCCATGGGGGCGTGATCGGATGGCCCTGTTGATGGACAAGCTATTCGATGAATATGGCGTCGCCGTGGTGGGATTTGACGTCGTTTTTGCCGAAAAGGATGAAAGTTCGGGGCTCAGGGTGTTGCAGAAGCTCGGGCAAAACCAACTCAAGGGCGACCCGTCCTTTCAAGCGACGTTAAGCCAGATTCGACCGCAACTCGAGTATGACAACCTGTTTGCAAGCAGGATCAAGAATCGCAATGTGGTGCTTGGGTATTACTTAACCAATCAAAAAGAGCCGCATGTATCCGGCATGCTTCCCGAGCCGACATTTCCGTCTGGTGCATTCAAGGGACATGCGGTGGATTTTACGACTTGGAATGGCTACGGAGCCAATCTCCCCGAGCTACAGCAAGCCGCGGCCAGCGCCGGCCATTTCAATCCTTTGATAGATACTGACGGTCGGGTACGTCGGATTCCCATGCTGGCTGAATATGACGGTGCATACTATGAGTCCCTGTCTCTTGCGATGGTACGCACGTTTTTGGGCCAAACCAAATTGTTACCCGGATATGCCGAGGTCAAGACCGAGGGGTATGCCGGGCTGGAGTGGCTGGAACTGGATACTCCCCGGGGCAAATTAAAAATTCCGGTTGACAGTGATGTGGCGACTTTCGTGCCCTACCGCGGCGGGCAGGGAAGTTTTCGCTATATTTCGATAACCGATGTACTGCATGACCGCGTTGACCCGGCACAACTGAAGGGCAAGATCGTTCTGGTGGGCACAACGGCTCCGGGCCTGTTGGACATGCGTTCCACGCCAGTGGCGAAGGTTTACCCGGGAGTTGAGGTGCACGCGAACATGATTTCCGGCATTCTTGATCAAAATTTGAAAGAGCGGCCTGCTTATATGCTGGGTGCGGAGGTGGTTTGGCTATTGCTGATCGGCATCACATTGAGTTTCTTGTTGCCATTGTTTACGCCGGCAAAAGCCATTATCGCTTCGGCTTTCGCACTCATTTTTACGGCGGGACTGAGCCTGGTTGCATGGCAGTACGGTGATGTTTTGATGCCCGTGACAAATAGTCTGGTGATGATCGCGTTGTTATTTGCCCTGAACATGTCCTACGGTTATTTCGTCGAATCACGAACCAAACGACTCATTACCGGGCTGTTCGGGCAATATGTGCCGAGTGAGCTTGTCGAGGAAATGGCCAAACATCCGGAAAGCGTTTCAATGGAAGGCGAAAGCCGCGAAATGACCATATTGTTTTCGGATGTGCGCGGCTTTACCAATATCTCTGAAGGGCTGGACCCAAAAGAATTATCGCTGTTGATGAATGAGTTTCTGACACCCCTGTCCAGGGTTGTCTACAAACATCGCGGCACGATCGACAAGTATATGGGCGACTGCATCATGGCGTTTTGGGGGGCACCGCTTCAGGACAAGGATCATGCACGAAACGCGATATTGTCGGGCATCGAGATGCAGGCGACTTTGCAAGCATTGCAGCCGCGTTTCAAGGAGCGTGGCTGGCCGGAAATTCACGTTGGTGTCGGTATTAATACCGGTCGAGTCAGTGTGGGCAACATGGGTTCGGAAGTCCGTGTTGCCTACACGGTGATGGGCGACGAAGTAAATCTGGCATCACGACTGGAAGGCATCACCAAGCAATACGGGGTGAATATCATCGTTGGTGAAAATACCCGCCTCCTGGTGAAGGAGTTCCTGTATCGCGAACTTGACCACGTGCGGGTAAAAGGTAAAGATAAGCCTGTGGCGATTTATGAGCCGATCGCATTGGCCAGCGAGGCCAGCAAAGAACTGCATGACGAGGTCAAGTTGTTTCATGAGGTGCGCCGCCTGTACCGCAAGCAGGATTGGGATCAGGCGGAGTTGCAGTTGATGAATTTGCTGCGCATGTCGCCGGACATTACCCTGTACAGGATTTACACGGAGCGGGTCATCTACTTCCGTACAAATCCACCGAATGCGGATTGGGACGGTGTGTTTGTGTTCCAGGCCAAATAACCCGATAAACCATCAGGATAGTACGGATCAGACAAGATGAAACTCAGAGTATTGGGATGCAGTGGTGGAATCGGTGGCAATTTGCGCACCACCTCGTTCCTGCTTGATCATGACGTACTGATCGATGCCGGCACCGGGGTGGGTGAACTCAGCCTGACGGAGCTCGCCAGGATTGATCATGTGTTCATTACCCACTCCCACCTTGATCATATCGCCAGCATTCCGTTCATGGTGGACAGCGCGGGGTTTATGCGTGATCGGCCGTTGACTGTTTATGCAAGTGAAGAGACGCTGGACATCCTCAAGCAACATATTTTCAACTGGAAAATATGGCCGGATTTCAGTGAGATACCCAATGCGCAACACCCTTACATGCGTTATCAGGCGATGGAGCTGGGCGAAACCATTGTCCTGAACGAGCGCAAAATAACCTCTGTTCCTGCCAATCATGTCGTGCCGGCGGTTGGCTATCATCTGGACAGCGGAAAGGCGAGTTTGGTATTCAGCGGCGACACCACCACAAATGATGCACTATGGGAGGTGGTCAACAAGATAGAAAATCTGCGTTACCTGGTCATCGAGACGGCTTTTTCCAACAGTGAAAAGGATTTGGCGGAAATTTCCAAACATCTGTGTCCGAGTATGCTTGCGGTAGAGTTGCTGAAATTCAAGCGCGAAGCAGAGGTGTATATCACCCATCTCAAACCGGGTGAGCTTGAATTGACCATGCGGGAGATAGAAGACTGTGTGCGTGGCTTGCGCCCCAGGATGTTGTTGAACAATCAGGAATTCGAGCTTTAAGGGTAAGTGATGAATTGCATAACCTACTACAAATATTGGCTGGCAATGGCGTGTCTGATGCAGAAGTCGGCACGGCAGCAGCCTAATGAGACGTGCCGGGGAGTGATATGAGTACAGTAATGACGAATAGCACAACGAAAAATGTCGGTGATATGACCCTCAGGCTCGAATTCACCAAGAACCTCAATCAAGTCAACAACAAGATACATGCCACCGGTAATGTTGACGAAATCATGCTGGAGGTCAGCAAAGACATTTGCGCGCTGTTCAATGCGGACCGGCTGACTATCTACGTCGTGGGTGAGGACAATATTTCCCTTGTGTCCAAGGTCAAGACCGGACTCAATTCATTCAAAGATCTGAAATTACCCATCGCTGAGCAAAGCCTCGCCGGTTATTCGGCAATGCATAAAAAGCTGCTTAACATCAAGGATGTTTATGATGAAAAGGAGTTGGAGAAGTACAGCGCGCATCTGCGTTTTTTGCAGGAGGTAGACAAGCGTACCGGATATCGAACCAAACAAATGCTGGTTGCACCCATTCTGGATGCGGGCAGCGGTGATCTGGTCGGCGTTATCCAGGTCATCAACAACAAGGCTGGTGCCAACTTTTCGTCCATGATCGAAGAAGGCGTGCAGGAACTGGCGCAGACCATGGCGGTGGCACTGCGTCAGCATCAGCGACAGCAAAATAGTACGGCCAAGACCAAATACGACTATCTGGTTGCCGACGCGGTGCTCTCAGCCGCCGAATTCGAATTGGCGACACGCACTGCACGGCGCAAGGGGATAGATATCGAGGAGGTTTTGCTCGACGAATTTCAGGTCAGCCCCGCAGCATTAGGCAAGGCGTTGTCCAGCTTTTTCGGAGTCCCTTACCAGTCTTACCGGGGTGACCGCATCAAGCCAGCCGAGTTGTTGAAAAACCTGCGACGTGAGTATGTTGAAAGCAGCCACTGGATTCCCATCGAGGAAACTCAGGAAGGGCTGATGATTTTGACTACTGACCCCGAACGGATCCAGGCTTCGCGGGTGGTCAACAATATTTTCTCCAAGAGTCGCTTGAACTATCAGGTCTGCTCTCAGCGGGAATTCAAGCAAACCCTTGATTCGTTCTATGGTGGTGGCGCTGCTTCAGATGGCAGCGGTGCCCTGGCGGGCGATGAGTCAACCATGGATGACTTGTTGACCAGCATGGGTGGAGAAGAGGAAGAAATTTCCGGTATCAGCCAGGAAGACGTCAGTGCCGCCGCCGATAACGAGCTGGTCAAACTGGTCAACAAGGTCATCGTGGATGCTTACCGGATGGGCGCGTCGGATATTCATGTCGAACCGGGGCCGGGTAAAGCCAAGACATTGATTCGGATACGCAAGGACGGCTCACTGATGAACTACATCGAAGTGCCGTCCACCTATCGCAACGCGCTGGTGACGCGCATCAAGATTATGTGCGACCTGGATATTTCCGAGAAACGCAAACCGCAGGATGGCAAAATAAAATTCAAGAAATTTGGGCCTCTGGATATTGAATTGCGTGTGGCGACGATTCCTTCACAAGGCGGTGTGGAAGACGTGGTGATGCGTATTCTGGCCTCCGGTGAACCGTTGCCATTGGAAAAGATGGGCTTTTCTGCGCGCAATTCGGAGATCGTCCAGGCTACGGTGAGCAAGCCATATGGACTGTTTTTCGTATGCGGCCCCACCGGTTCAGGAAAGACCACCACGCTGCATTCCATCCTCAAATACATCAACAAGCCGGACACCAAGATATGGACCGTCGAAGATCCGGTGGAAATCACCCAGAGGGGGCTGCGTCAGGTTCAGATTAATAAAAAAGCCGGACTGGATTTTCCAACCATCATGCGCGCTTTTCTGCGTGCCGACCCGGACGTGATTATGGTCGGTGAAATGCGTGACAAGGAAACCGTGTCTATCGGTATCGAAGCATCGCTTACCGGCCATCTGGTGTTTGCCACCCTGCATACCAACAGCGCACCGGAATCCATCATTCGTTTGCTGGATATGGGCATGGATCCGTTCAATTTTGCCGATGCTTTGCTGGGCATTCTGGCCCAGCGTTTGGCAAAACGCCTGTGTGGCGATTGCAAAAAACCGCATATTGCGACAGCCGATGAAATCAAGGCGATGCTGGATGAATACAGCATCGAACTGGCCAATACCGTGATCTGGAAAAAAGACCCGGCTGCAGCGATGAAGGCTTTGTATGCCGAGTGGCGAAAGTTGTTTGCCGATGAAAAAGGGCAGTTCACGATCCATGATCCGGTTGGATGCGATAAATGCATGGGCACCGGCTATCGTGGGCGCGTGGGCTTGCATGAATTACTGATCGGTACAGATCCGGTGAAGAAAGCCATTCAGGAGCACGCGCGGGTGGCCGAGTTGCTGGCCATTGCTCTGGACGAAGGGATGCATACCCTGAAGCAGGACGGTATGGAAAAAGTGCTGCAGGGTATTACCGATATGCATCAGGTGCGGGCGGTTTGCATCAAGTAAATTTTCATATGAATTCTTCCGATAATCTACTGCATCGCCTCAAGGATCTCAATGAGATCGGCATTGCATTGTCCCAACAGCGGAATCTCAACAGCTTGCTGGAGAACATTCTGATAGCGGCGATGCGCATTACCCATGCCGATGCCGGTACGCTCTATCTTCTTGAGCAGCAGCAGATATTGCGCTTTGAAATTCTGCGCAACAACACACTGAATATGGAAATGGGTGGAACCAGCGGTGTTCCGATTACCTTTTATCCCGTCCAGCTTTACGATGCCGCCGGCAACCCCAATCATGCCATGGTGGTGAGTCACTCGGCACTCAGCGGCGAGACCGTAAATATTCCGGATGCCTATAAGGCGGAGGGTTACGATTTTTCCGGCACCAAGAAATTCGATGCCAAGACCGGCTATCGTTCACAGTCCTTTCTGACCGTTCCGATGCGGAACCACGAGAACGAAGTGATCGGGGTGTTGCAATTGCTCAATGCAATGGATCATGAAAATGGGGCGATCGTTCCGTTCTCAAGGGATGACCAGCAGTTGCTGGAATCACTTGCTTCGCAGGCGGCCATCGCCCTGACCAATCGTCATCTCATCGATCAACTGGAAGAGTTGTTCGAGTCCTTCATTCAACTCATCAATACCGCGATTGACGACAAGTCGCCTTATACCGGCGGTCACTGCGCGCGTGTGCCGGCACTGACCATGATGCTGGCTGAAGCGGTCAATCGCACCAAGTCCGGTCCGCTCAAGGATTTTGTGATGACAGACAAGGACAGGCACGAATTAAAGATTGCCGGCTTGTTGCATGATTGCGGCAAAATAACTACGCCTGTGCATGTGGTGGACAAGGCGACCAAATTGCATACGCTCTTCGACCGGATACATTTGCTGGACACGCGTTTCGAAGTGCTCAAGCGCGATGCAGAGATCGCGATGTTGCGTGAAATTGCGGCAGCAGACGCCGATGTTCGACGGATCGACGCTGCCCGCCAACACTGCGCAGCGCGGGTAATCCAGCTTGACCAGGACCGGGAGTTCCTGCGGCACAGCAATGTCGGCAGCGAAGCGATGTCGACACAGGCTCAGGAGCGGGTACGACAGATAGCCGCCTATCAATGGCGGGATAGTGACGGTAAAACGTGCAATTTTCTCAGCGATGACGAAGTCGAGAATCTCACAATCCGCTCCGGGACATTGACGGCGGCAGAACGCCAGATCATCAACCA
>JBDTCC010000017.1:0-2825 GCA_039923775.1 Gallionella sp.
CTCACGCAAATGCGCCAGCTTCTCGGCAATCTTCGCTTCCAGCCCGTGATCGGTGGGTTGATAAAAACTTACATCCGGCATGCCATCCGGAAAATATTTTTCGCCCGCTGCATAACCTTCTTCCTCGTTGTGTGCATAGCGATAACCCTTGCCGTAATCGAGCTGCTTCATCAATTTGGTCGGCGCGTTGCGCAGATGCAGCGGCACTTCGCGCGACCCGTCCTGTGAGATGAAAGCGCGGGCGGCATTATACGCGACATACCCTGCATTCGACTTCGGCGCGCAGGCCAGATACAGAATCGCCTGTGCCAGTGCCAGCTCGCCTTCCGGCGAGCCGAGCCGCTCATAGGTCAGCGCCGCGTCCTGCGTCAGTTGTATCGCGCGCGGATCGGCCAGGCCGATGTCTTCCCATGCCATGCGCACGATACGCCGCGCCAGGTAGCGCGGATCCGCGCCGCCGTCCAGCATCCGCACCAGCCAGTAAAGCGCGGCATCGGGATTGGAACCGCGCACCGATTTGTGCAGCGCGGATATCTGGTCGTAGAAGGCCTCTCCGCCCTTGTCGAAGCGACGCAGGTTTTGCGCCAGCGCGGCGTCAAGAAACGCGGAGGTGATCTGCGTGACCTTCGCCGTGCGTGCCGCCGTATCGATCTGCTCCAGCGCATTCAGCAAGCGGCGCGCATCACCGTCTGCATAGCCGATGATGCGTTCGCGTGCGTCAGCATCGAATTGCAAATCCTGCAAGGCAACCAGCTGTGCATGGTCAAACAACTCACCGAGTTCCTCCGCCGACAGCGCATGCAACACGTAAACCTGGGCCCGCGACAACAGCGCGTTGTTCACCTCGAACGACGGGTTTTCGGTGGTCGCACCGATGAAGGTCACCAGACCCTGTTCGACGAAAGGCAGGAAGGCATCCTGCTGCGACTTGTTGAACCGGTGTACCTCGTCCACAAACAATATGGTGTGGCGGCCGCGTTGTTGCAGTACCTGCTGGGCCTGCGCAATGGCTTCGCGAATATCCTTGACGCCGGACAGCACCGCCGACAGCGGCACAAACTCGGCATCGAAGGCCGAAGCCATCAGCCGCGCCAGCGTGGTCTTGCCCACCCCGGGCGGGCCCCACAGGATCATCGAATGCAGCTTGCCGGATTGAAATGCCAGACGCAGCGGCCTGCCCGGACCCAATAAATGAGATTGTCCGATCACCTCGTCGATGAGCTTGGGACGCAGCCGTTCCGCCAGCGGCGCGGCGGGTGGAGCTTTATCGAACAAGTTCTGGGTGCTCATGAACTACACGGCGTTAATTACTTAATACATCGGCACCCTTGGGCGGGGTGAACTTGAACAACTGCTCCGAAAACTTCGGGTTGCGCTGCATGGCGGAAAAACGCAGCACAGTTTTATGTCCGAACATGTCGTTCAACTCCATCACGGCCAGCTCGGCCTGTGCGTTGAAGCCCATCAGTATCGAATTGAAACTGCTGTCCTGCCCCGGGCCCTTGCCTTTGGGCGTCGCTTTCAGCCAGTCCAGACCATCCCGTTTGCCGTCTTCTGTCAGCGTAAAGCCGCGCTCGATCTCGTTGCTGCCGGAGAGCAGTGCCGCGGGACTGCTGCCCAGCGCCGCATCCAGTTTCCTGACTGTCACCTGATTCAGGTCGGCATCGTATAACCAGAATTTGCTGCCATCTCCCACGATCAGTTGCTCGTAGGGTTTCTGGTAAGTCCAGCGGAATTTTCCGGGGCGCTGGAATTCCATGATGCCGGACGCGTTCTGGATCTGGTTGCCGTTCTGGTCCAGCACCTGCTGGGTGAAATTCGCGCGCGCGGAATGCGTGGTCGCGATGAAGGTCTTGAGCTTGTCGATTGCGCCGGCATGCGCGGCAAGCGGCAGGGAAAACAACAACAGGGTTAATATTCTGATCATTCTGTTTCCTGAATTTATATAGTCATTGCATTACTTCGGAAACCAATTCGAGCATGATGCTTTTAACACGCTAGAAAATACATTCAGCCACAGAGAACGCAGAGCACACAGAGAGAAACCACCCCCCGCATTTACATTTCTCGGTGATCTCTGTGGCTAATCTTTTATTTAGAACCAGCGGGCGCAAGCACTTCGCGATTGCCGTTGCTCTGCATCGCAGAAACGAGTCCGGCCGCTTCCATCTGCTCGACCAGTCGCGCGGCACGGTTGTAGCCGATGCGCAGATGACGCTGCACCAGCGAGATCGAGGCACGGCGATTCTTCAGCACGATCTCCACCGCCTGGTCGTACAGCGGATCGGCTTCGGCATCCAGGCTCGCTCCCGGAGCGCCCCCTTCATCCGACGATTCATCCAGCGAGTCCAGGTCGATGATGTACTGCGGCTCGCCCTGCGCCTTGAGATATTCGGCGATGCGGTGCACTTCCTGGTCGGACACGAATGCGCCGTGCACGCGCTGCGGATAGCCAGTACCCGGCGGCAGGTACAGCATGTCGCCCTGCCCCAGCAGTGCTTCCGCACCCATTTGATCCAGTATCGTGCGCGAGTCGATCTTGCTCGACACCTGGAATGCCACGCGCGTCGGCACGTTGGCCTTGATCAGTCCGGTGATCACGTCCACCGAGGGGCGCTGCGTTGCCAGCACCAGATGTATACCGGAAGCGCGCGCTTTTTGCGCCAGGCGCGCGATCAACTCTTCGACCTTTTTGCCCACCACCATCATCAGGTCGGCGAGTTCGTCGATGAACACCACGATCAGCGGCAGTTCCTCGAGCGCCTCGGGATTTTCCGGCGTAAGCGTGAACGGGTTGGTGAGTGGCTGTCCGGATTTCACGGCTT
>JBDTCC010000018.1:0-5488 GCA_039923775.1 Gallionella sp.
CCCGGCGCGGTGCATGATCTGCTGGTGCCGCTGGCCAAACACGGGGTCAGCATGACCAAGTTCGAATCGCGCCCGGCGCGATCGGGGCTTTGGGAATATGTGTTCTATATGGATATCGAAGGCCACCAGGCGGATGCCAAAGTTATCGCCGCACTAGCCGAACTCAGGCAGGTCGCGGCTTTCGTCAAGGTGCTGGGTTCATACCCGGTCGCTTTTTAGTTGATTACTCCCGCAAGCAAGATATGAACTACAGTGAATTGGCTCCGGCCTACATACGCGCCATCGCGCCTTATCAGGCCGGCAAACCGATCTCTGAACTGGAACGCGAACTGGGCATCACCGGTATCGTGAAACTGGCATCGAACGAAAATCCTCTGGGTGCAAGCCCCAGGGCGATCGCCGCAGCGCACGCCGCGCTGGACCAAATCGGCCTGTATCCTGACGGCAACGCTTTTGCGCTGAAAGATGCACTGGCCAGACATTATGGAGCGACGCATCAACAGGTCGTTCTAGGCAACGGCTCCAACGATCTGCTGGAATTGTCGGCGCGTGCATTTCTGACCGTCGGCGACAGGGTGGTTTACTCGGATCATTCGTTCGCGGTGTATTCGCTGGCGACCCAGGCGGTCGGCGCAGTCGGCATCAGTGTCGCAGCCAGGGATTTCGGTCATGATCTGGATGCGATGCGCAAGGCGGCAGTGGAGCAGGGCGCAAAGATGATCTTCATCGCCAACCCCAACAATCCGACCGGAACATTTGTGCCCGGCGCTGCATTGCATGAGTTTTTGGACGCGCTGCCGGCCACGATCCTGGTGGTGCTGGATGAGGCTTACAACGAATACCTGCCGAATGAATGCCGCTATGATAGCGTCAGCTGGCTTAAGGAGTTCCCCAACCTGATCATCTCGCGAACTTTTTCCAAGGCTTACGGACTGGCCTCGTTGCGCGTCGGCTATGCTCTAGGTAATGCCCAGGTGATGGACATGTTGAACCGGGTGCGCCAACCGTTCAATGTCAACAGCATGGCACAGGCTGCCGCATTGGCAGCGATCCAGGATAAGGACTTCGTGCAGCAGACTTTTGCGCTGAACCAACGCGGCATGAAACAGCTCACGAACGGACTGACCAAACTGGGACTGGAACACATTCCATCTTTCGGTAATTTCATCAGCTTCAAAATAAAGGACGCGATGCATATTTATCGCCGCCTGCTGGAGTCGGGTGTGATCGTGCGACCGATCGCGAATTACGCGATGCCTGATTATTTGCGTGTCAGCATCGGACTGGAATCAGAGAATGAAAAATTTTTGTCTGCGTTGCAGCAGATACTTGGAGAAAAGCAATGATTATCGTAATGGGAAAAGAAGTCACCGATGAACAGATCGGTGCGGTGGTAAAAAGACTTGAAGCAGCAGGCTTGAAGGCCAACATCTCGCGCGGCATCGAGCGCACGGTGATCGGCGCGATCGGTGATGAGCGTCCGCTGACCGAGGAAATGTTCACGCCGCTGCCGGGCGTGGAGTCGGCGATGCACATCGCCAAGCAATACAAGATCGTGTCGCGCGAATCACACAGGGAAAATACCGTCATTGATATTGGCGGGATCAAGCTGGGCGGCAACCAGATCCAGGTCATCGCGGGACCGTGTTCGGTGGAGACGCAGCCGCAGATGGACCTGTCGGCCAAATTCGTGCACGAGGCCGGTTGCCGTTTGATGCGCGGTGGTGCGTTCAAACCTCGCACCAGTCCATACACCTTTCAGGGCAAGGGTGTGGAAGGACTGGATATGTTCCGTAAAGCGGCCAAACCCTACAAATTGCCCATCGTCACCGAACTAATGGACATCCGCATGCTGGATACCTTCATGGAGCACGACGTCGACGTGATCCAGATCGGCACGCGCAATATGCAGAACTTTGATTTACTCAAGGAAGTCGGGCACATCAACAAACCGGTGATCCTCAAGCGCGGCATGTCGGCGACCATCTCCGAGTGGCTGATGTCGGCGGAATACATTGCGGCAGGCGGCAACCACAACATCATTTTTTGCGAGCGCGGCATCCGCACTTTCGAAACCTACTACCGCAACGTGCTGGACGTGACCGCGATTCCGGTGCTGAAGAAGGAAACACACTTGCCGGTGATCGTCGATCCTTCACACGCGGGTGGCAAAGCATGGATGGTACCGGCACTATCTCAGGCGGCGATCGCCGCGGGCGCGGACGGCCTGCTGATCGAGATGCATCCGAGCCCCTGCGATGCATGGTGCGATGCCGATCAGGCACTGGCGCCGCAAGAGTTGAAAGACTTGATGGGCACGCTGGGCGGGATCGCCAAAGCAATTGGCCGCACACTTTAAAATCAGTCATACAGCCAGTGTGGGTCATGACCAATGACCTGCCTGTGGTTCAGTCGAATGGCCAGAGTATTATCAGAGTGGGATCAATCATGACTAAACAGCCGCTGTTCAAAAAAGTGGTTATCTTCGGCGTCGGACTGATCGGTGGATCGTTCGCGCTGGCATTGCGCAAAGCGCATGAGGTGGAAACGCTGGTGGGCTTCGGCCGCAGCGAACAGACACTGGTTCATGCAAAACAACTCGGCATCATCGACCGGATCGGCAAGGATTTTGCTGCGGAAGTCGCCGATGCCGATCTGATCATGCTGGCAACCCCGGTTGGCCAGATGGCGGAGCTGATGGCACGCATCGCACCACACCTGGGACCGCAAACCATCATCACCGATGGCGGCAGCACCAAGAGCGATGTGGTGCGCGAGGCTTACGCGCAACTGGGCGGCAAGGCGACCCAATTTGTTCCGGCTCATCCCATTGCCGGAGCCGAGACGAGCGGCGCTATAGCCGCCCGATCCGATCTGTTCCAGTGGAAAAAGGTGGTGCTGACCCCGTTGCCGGAGAACAGTGCAGTATCGGTTGACCGCGTGCGCCGCGCCTGGGAACTGTGCGGTGCCATGCTGAGCCAGATGACACCTGAACAACACGATGAGGTATTTGCAGTGGTGAGCCATTTGCCCCATCTGTTGTCGTTCGCGCTGGTGCATGACATCGCACAGCGGGACAACCGCGATCAGCTGCTTTCCTTTGCCGCAAGCGGTTTTCGCGATTTCACCCGTATCGCCGCCAGCAGTCCGGAAATGTGGCGGGACATTTGCATGGGCAATCGCAAAGCACTGTTGAACGAATTGCAGATCTACATTGCGGAATTGAACCGGATGAGTTCTGCCCTTGAGGCGGGTGATGCGGAGCAGCTTGAGAAGACCTTTTCCGCTGCGCGCGAGCTGCGTGCCGGCTGGACATTGAAATAGACATGGCCCACATGTCAACCAAACGTATCTGGTGGCTGGTGATCGCCGTCGCGCTGCTCTGGTTTGCCAATCTGGAATACCGCAAGTTGATCAAGCCGGACGAAGGACGTTATGCCGAGATACCGCGCGAGATGGTAGTCAGCGGCAACTGGGTCACGCCCCGTTTGAACGACCTGAAGTATTTCGAAAAACCACCGCTGCAATATTGGGCGACGGCCACCGCTTACGAGGTGTTTGGGCAGCATCAATGGACCTCGCGATTGTGGACGGGGCTGACCGGTTTTGCCGGCATTCTGCTGGTGTGGTTTGCAGGGCTGCGCCTGTTCGGACGCGAGGCAGCCGGGTATGCCGCGGTTTTGCTGGGTAGCAGCATGCTGTATGTGCTGATGGGGCACATCAATACGCTGGACATGGGCGTCACCTTTTTTCTAACACTGGGCATAGCGGGCCTGTTGCTCGGACAGGAGCAGACAAACAAGAAAATACAACGCAACTGGATGTTGCTGGCCTGGGCCGCGCTGGGGTTGGCGGTGCTGAGCAAAGGATTGATGGGCCTGGTGCTGCCCGGTACGGCATTGTTTCTTTATGCGGTGGTGCAGCGTGATTTTTCGGTGTTCAAACGCATGCACTGGTTGGCGGGTCTGGCGGTGTTCCTGCTGATCACCGCACCCTGGTTCTATCTGGTGATGAAAGCCAACCCGGAATTCTTCCAGCGCTTTTTCATTTACGAACATTACACGCGCTTTACCACCAAGGAGCTGGGGCGCTTTCAACCCTGGTACTACTTCATCCCGGTCCTGCTGTCCGGCATGCTGCCCTGGACGGTGCTGATGTTCGACACGCTGATCAACACCTGGCGCAGCAGCAAAATCCCACGTGATGATTCCCCAAGTGATCGTTCCAAGGACAAGGTTTTCAATCCCGCGCGCTTTTTGCTGGTGTGGACGGTTTTCATCTATGTGTTTTTTACCATCTCGGATTCCAAGCTGCCGTCCTATCTGCTGCCGATGTTTCCGGCGCTGGCGCTGCTGATGGGCAAACAACTGGCCGGAATGAATACGCGCAAATTGTTCTGGCTGATCGCACCGATGTTGCCGCTGACCCTGCTGGGGCTGGGATTCGCGCCTTTTACCGCCAAACTGGCAGACACGCCGTTGCAGTTGCAGGGATACAGTGCCTATGCCTGGTGGCTCACCGTTGCAGCGCTGGTCTGGGTGATCGGTGTGGTTGCCGCGATGGTTTTGCTACGTCGTACACAAGCGATCAAAAATCCCCGGTTTGCCGCCGTGCTGGTGCTTGGGTTGAGCACGCTGCTGGCCGGGCAAATCGGCACATCCGGCTATAACACCATTGCAAAGGAGCGCTCCGGCTACTACATCGCCGAGGCGATTCGCCCCTACGTGAAGAAAGACGAGCCGTTCTATTCGGTGGACACCTACGAGCAGACTTTGCCGTTCTATCTCAAGCACACTTTCACACTGGTGCAGTATCAGGATGAGATGGCATTCGGTATCATGCAGGAGCCTGGCCGCTATATTCCCGACTATGCCAGTTTCGCAAAGGTCTGGCAGGCGCAAGCCGAGGCGCTGGCGATCATGCCCGTGTCTACATACCAGCAACTCAAGCGAATGGATTTTGCGATGAAGACAATCTATGAAGATCCGCAATACATCGTGGTAAGCAAGCCATGATGACTCTCGGGAGCGTTATATGAATCTGGTCAGTTTTGCCCTGATCTTTACCGGCGTGATGCTCAATGCCGCCGCGCAGATACTGATGAAATCAGGCACCAACGCAATCGGACATTTCGAATTCAGCGCGGCGAACATCCTGCCCATCGGACTGAAGCTGGCCACAGAGTGGCACATACTCGTCGCGCTGTGCTGCTATGCGCTGAGCGTGGTGATCTGGATACTTGCGCTGTCCCGTGTGCCGGTCAGCATCGCTTTTCCGATGCTGTCCATGGCCTATGTCGTGAATGCAATCGCCGCATATTATCTGCTTGGAGAACCTTTCAGTTCCACCAAGTTGGTCGGCATGGGTGTGATCATCCTTGGCGTCATCGTCATCTCACGGGCTTAAAAATCCAACTTTGCGAGCATCCGCTTTGCGGGTTGCCTGCTAGAATCACTTCGTCGCTATGCTGCGTTACGCACAAAAAATC
>JBDTCC010000019.1:0-2888 GCA_039923775.1 Gallionella sp.
CGCGGCGCGACCTCAGTTGCGTGTGTTGCAGCCCAGCTCCGAAGAGTTGGCCGAGCACGAACAACAACTCGGCGACATAGACAAAGCCAGCAAAGGCGCATGTTTGTGGAACAGTCTGGAGGAGTCAGTTTGACTGCCAGACGGATGCGCCTCATTTCGGTCAGTGCGGCTGCAATTGCGCTGTTGTATGTGTCTGGCTGCAGTTATATGTGGGCGACGCAGCGTGACCATATATTTGAGCCGGAGTTGCCGCTGCAAACCACGCCGGATCGATTGGGCATGCAGTTTGAAGAATTGCACATCCCGGCCGGTAGCGGTAAAGATCATGGTGAGTTGGATTCCTGGTGGATGCCCGCGAATCAAACCGGTGCGCCGACCCTGCTTTACCTGCATGGAAATCATATCAACATGAGTGGTAATCTGGAACACACGCTACGCCTGCACAACTTTGGATTCAATGTACTGCTCGTGGATTATCGCGGTTTCGGCAAGAGTAGCGGCGGGTATCCCAGCGAAGCGAAAGTTTATGAGGATGCCGAGGCGGCCTGGCAATACCTGATCAAGCAGCGTGGCGTGGCTCCCGGACAGTTGTTCATTTATGGGCACTCGCTGGGCGGGGCGATCGCAATCGATCTCGCTGTACATCATCCTGAAGCGGCCGGTTTGATTGCAGAAAGCACCTTCACTTCAATGGCCGACATGGGCAGATTGGTGTACCCGTGGTTGCCGGTGCACTTGTTGCTCAATCAGCGTTTTGATTCGCTTAAAAAAATTTCCAACCTGAAAATCCCGGTGTTGCTGATCCACGGCACATGGGATGAAAAGGTACCGTTCCGTATGTCGCAACAACTATACGATGCGGCGCCGCAGCCCAAGCAGTTGATCCTTATCAAGGGCGGCGAACACAACAATAGCGCTGCAATCGGGCTGGTCGAATACCGTGATACGGTGAAGGCTTTCGTTAAAAAATACACCCACTAACCAGTGGCTCTTGAAGCGTCCCAGGAAATATATGAAATCAGATGTAATTGTTATCGGTTCCGGTGCCGCCGGCTTGATGTGTGCCATTCAGGCCGGGCAGCGCGGGCGCTCCGTGGTGTTGCTGGACCATGCCAAGAAGCTTGCTGAAAAAATCCGCATCTCTGGAGGTGGGCGTTGCAACTTCACCAACATCAATACCAGACCGGAAAATTTCATCTCCGCCAATCCGAGTTTTTGTCGCTCTGCACTGGCGCGTTATTCGCCGCAGAACTTTATCGATCTGCTGCAAAAGCACAATATCGGCTTTCACGAAAAGACGCTCGGACAATTGTTTTGCGACGACGAATCGGAAGCGGTGATCGCGATGCTGCGCGGCGAATGCGAAGCGGTGGGCGTGAAACGCTTCATGAGCTGCGAAGTCGGCGAGATCGAATATTACCCGTCCCCGGATAGCGAGACCCCGGTTAATGCATCAAAGGATAGTGAACAGGGAAGCAAGGCAGACCACAAGTTCCATGTCAGCACCTCGCGCGGTGAATTCAACTCTGCCTCGCTGGTGATCGCCACTGGCGGACTTTCCATCCCAAAGATCGGCGCGACCCCCTATGGTTATCACGTTGCCGAACAATTCGGCATATCCATCACCAAACTCAAGCCCGGCCTGGTGCCGCTGACTTTTGCTCCGGATGACTGGAAACCCTATGCCGACCTGACCGGTGTCTCGCTGGATACGGTAGTTAGTTTCGAAAAGCAATCATTCAGGGAAAACCTGCTGGTCACCCATCGCGGTCTGAGCGGCCCGGCTATATTGCAGATATCGTCCTACTGGCAACATGGAGAACCGCTGCACATCAACCTGTTACCGAATCTCGATATGGCAGCAATGCTGGCCGAACAGAAGGCCAGCAAGAAATTGCTGAGCAATTATCTGATTCAGTGGTTTCCCAAAAGCTTTTCAGAGGTATGGTGCGCCGAGTTGACCGCACACACAAAGCTCGAAAACAAACCGCTCAATCAATACAACGACAAGGAGCGCAAACTGATCGCAGCTCAATTGCATGACTGGCAGGTCATTCCGTCCGGGACGGCCGGTTACAGCAAGGCTGAAGTGACCTGCGGCGGAATCGACACGCGTGCGTTATCGTCCAAAACCATGGAATGTATCGAAGTTCCCGGCCTGTACTTCATTGGTGAGGTGGTGGATGTAACCGGATGGCTCGGTGGCTACAATTTCCAGTGGGCCTGGGCTTCCGGCTACGCGGCAGGGCAGTCTGTTTAGAAACTGTTTTAAAAATTACTGCGCCGGCGTGATGCGGGGTCGGGCGGTGCTTGGAATCCTCATGTACTGATTTGTACATTCCGGTATCTACGCTCCGGCCTTCACTGCCTGACGCCTGCTCGCTACATTATTTTAAACAACATCTTCGTGCTATAGTTTCCGCATATTACCGGATATTGCCGGTATTCAAATGGAGGGGGGACGATGCGTATCTTGTGGATAGTATTACTCGCAACATTGTTGAGCGGCTGTGGCTACAACACATTTCAGACTACAGATGAGCAGATCAAGGCCAGTTGGGCGGAAGTGCTGAACCAGTACCAGCGGCGCGCCGATCTGATCCCAAATCTGGTCAATACCGTCAAAGGCTATGCCGCCCAGGAAAAGAGCGTGCTGCTGGGTGTCACCGAAGCGCGAGCCAGGGTCGGCAGCATCCAGGCTACACCCGAACTGGTCAACGATCCACAGGCATTCGCCAAATTTCAGGCGGCACAGGGACAGCTGACATCTGCTTTGAGCCGACTATTGGTGGTGACGGAAAACTACCCGCAATTGAAATCTGACCAGAATTTCCGCGACCTGCAGGCACAACTGGAAGGCACGGAGAACCGCATCACTGTCGCGCGCA
>JBDTCC010000020.1:0-36871 GCA_039923775.1 Gallionella sp.
GGCAGCGCGACGATCGACGGGTGCATGGAATTTTTTTATATTTTCCTCGGCCTGTTCAAGCGCGGTGATGTCATTGATGATCGCCATGAAACCTTGGTCCCCGCCATTCGTTGTCATCAATTGCAGGTTAACCTCGACAGGGTAGGTGCTGCCATCCGCGCGCGCCTGGATGGTCCGGTATTTGACAGCCGGCTGCTCTCCGCGGCGCAGCGGTTCGATCATCGCCCCGAAGGACTCGATACCCATTTCAGGATGCAGGGACAACATGTTTTTCTGCTGAAATTGCGCCAGGGTATAGCCGGTATGTTCCAGCGCAGAATCGCTGGCGTAGGTAATTTGCAAAGTATCCGCATCGAACATCAAAATCTCGTTCGGACTCCGTTCATCGAGGGCGCGTTCGTAGCTGTGCTTGAGTTTCGCCAGCCGTTGTGCCGTGCTCCATGCATGGCGGCGACGGAACGACATGCCATAAAAAACCACAATACCCGCCAGCATCAGCGCCATCAGGAAGTAGGTGTCGCGCATCCTGGCCCACCATGCCGTATTGATTTCCGACATCGGCGCTTCGACAAACAGCGTGACCGGATAGTGTCTCAGGCGGTGCAACGCGCGCCAATCTGTCGACTTGCCGTCGCTGCCGGACATTTCGACCTTCCCGTGCTGCGGATAATTGTTTGCGCGCAGATACGCGATCATCGCATCCCCGGCGGGTTTGCCATACAGATTATCCATGCCAGCGGGATCCGGTTCGGGATAGCGGCTTACCAGGTATCCGTCATCGCGTATCAGACCCAGTGCAGAAATCCCGGGCATGGACGATTCTGTCCAGTAAGGCTGCAACAGGTCGGCCGACAAATTGGCGCTGATGATGTAAACGATCTTCCCGGCCCGGTCGGTAACGGCATAGCGTGCGGCGGTGACCCAGTGTTTGTCGATATTACCCACCACCGGCCGGCCGATCTCGAACAACGGGCCTTGCTGCAGTTCGTCGCGAAATTTCATAAACACCGGGTCACCGGCAAGCGTGGGCATATTCGTGTTGTGGGGGGTATTCCCGGTTAACAGTACCTGACCATCGCCGCGCATCAATATCACGTTGCCCAGTTCGGTGTGGAGTTCCTGAAAGCGGCGGACCAGCCTGTAGGCATGACCGAGATCGGTTTTTGTGTCGGTCAATTCCGCACCCAGATTACGCATGCCGATTTCCAGCTGGGTAAAATACAAATCGAGCGCGTTTGCGTCCAGATCGGCAACCGTTGCCAGCATGGCGGCCTGTTCGGTTTTGACTTCCTGCCATGACTCGAATGCAAGAAAGGCAGCGTAGACAAGCTGCGCCGCCACGAGCAATATTGCCGAATATTTCAGCAGCCTTCTGGGGCGGTGGTCACCGCTTGTATTTGACATGATGATCCTTGAAATTCCGTCAGCAGCAATGCATCGCATTGCTGTCCCTGCCGCGCAATCTACCATTCCGCGATGGATTAGTTCAACCCAGTACCCTGATGCCCCTCTCCCTGCCTGCGCAGAGGTCGGGATAACCGTTGCAAATCGGCTGATTTTGTATAAACTGCCGCCCCAGTTTATACATGCAAATCCAACTTGAATATCCCGTACGCCAACCGCGTCGCAGCAAGCCCTACCGATGTATCGGCCATGACGCGTTCGCTTGACGCGCAGATGCAACATTACCTTCTCCGCTGCACCGGCACCGTGCTCTGGCGACACCGCTCCACCACCTCCGAATTACCCTTCACCTAGCTACTCTTGTCCTGCTTCAGGCCTGGCCTGCGCAAAGCAAAAGTTCCGAACGGAACCCGCTTCGCCGCCCGGCGTCCCGCCCCCGATGTTTCTCATGATGTTTCACCGGATAGTTGGAGTAGCAAAAAATGAACGATGCACAGATCACCATCCCGACCGGGGATGGCCGCATTTATTACGACATGACCCGGACGGACAGTCCCTGTTCAGGTTGCAACGCGTGTTGCCGCCATTTTCGCGTGTCGTTCTACCAGGGCGAACTGGACTGCCAGCCGGGCGGCCATGTGCCGGCGGACATGACCACGCAGCTCACGCCGTTTCGCGCCTGCATGAAAGGCACGGAATCGGGTTATAGCCGCTGCATCGCGCTGCAGGCAGACGGACTGTGCAGCATTTATGAGCACCGCCCCTCGGTTTGCCGCGAGTTCCCGGTATTCATGGAAGACGGATCACTCAACCCGGAATGCGTGCGCCTGCGACTGTTGCAAGGTATAGCCCCATGGGTAGCAAAACGGGAAGCAGCCGAACATGCAATGCAGCAACCGGAGACGTTGATCACTGAACCGTTATGAAAATCCGCACCGGATATATTGTGCTGGTACAGCGATGCGCGGTGAAACCGGTGATCAGGTCAGGATGCCGCCCAGTAGATTGGCGGGTACCGCTTCGTGGATGCGCTTCGGGGTCGCAAGGTTGAGGTTGTCCATGATCTCGACGAACTCGGCCTCGCTCTTGCCCGCGATGCGCGTGTTGAGTACCTTCTCTTCGCCGATGCTGCTGACTCGCCGCCCCTTGTAGTCGTGGGCCGGATAGACCAGCGTCTCGTCCGGCAGCGTGAATAGTTTTTCTGTGATGCTGTGATACATCTCCGTTGCACTCCCCCGCTGGAAATCAGTACGGCCGCAGGCATTGATCATCAGCGTGTCACCGGTAAAAATCCGGTCGTGCCACAGGTAGCACAGGCTCCCGGGCGTGTGTCCCGGCGTGGCGATGACGTGCAGCATCTCGTTGCCGAATGCCAGCGTGTCACCGTCTTTCAGCAGCCTGTCATAACCCGGCGCGCCGCAGTTCTGCGCGATCACCGTGGTGGCGCTGGTGCGTTGCTTCAACGCCATTGAGCCGGTGATATGATCGGCATGCACGTGGGTGTCCAGCACCATGCGCAGGGTCAGATTCAGCGACTTGAACAGCGAGAGGTAGGATTCGACGTGTTCCAGCACCGGGTCGATGATGACCGCATTACCCTGATCGTCGGCAAGCAAATAGGTCAGCGTGGAGGATGCGGGGTCGAATATCTGGCGGAAGATCATATGGTTTCTTTCATGGCCGGGATGTGAGATGTATATATAGGCAAATCGCGGCTTTGCAAGTTCCCCGGTTTCCCGACATCACTCGATGTATGCCCGGAGGCTACCTCACGCTGCCACGCCGAACAGGGCACCGACCCCGGCTGTCAGAGCCATCGCCAATGCACCCCAGAATGTCACCCTGATTGCAGCAACGGTCATGGATGCACCGCCGGCGCGTGCACCCAGCACACCGAGCAGTGCTAGAAACAGCAGTGCGCTGAGCGAAACAGACCAGAACAACGCAGCGGTCGGCACCAACAGCACAACCAGCAGTGGCAATGCAGCGCCGACTGAAAAAGTGCCGGCCGACGCGAAGGCGGCCTGGGCCGGTCGTGCGGTCATTGTTTCGGATATGCCCAATTCGTCACGCGCATGTGCACCGAGCGCGTCGTGCTTCATCAATTGGTTGGAAACTTCGGCCGCAAGTTCCGGGTCAAGTCCGCGCTTGACATAGATCGCCGACAATTCTTCGTGCTCGTGCTTGGGATCCGCCGCCAATTCCTTTCGTTCCCGTTCCAGGTCCGCATTCTCGGTATCCGATTGCGAACTCACCGAAACATATTCGCCTGCAGCCATCGACATCGCACCCGCCACCAGGCCGGCCACGCCCGCGATCAGGATATTCTTCGGGCTTGCACCTGATGCGTCCACGCCCAATATCAGACTGGCGGTGGAAACGATACCGTCGTTTGCGCCAAGCACTGCTGCGCGCAGCCAGCCGATACGATGTGTTCTGTGTTTCTCGACGTGTCTCATGCAGCCATTCTATAAGTTTAGGAGCGGCCATGCCCTGATTTATTTGATCCGGTTTTCGGCGATCGACCTCTCGCCATACCTAAATCCCCCTGCCCTGCCCCTGATTGCCAATAAATACGAAGCCTGTTCTTAAAATTCCCTTAAAATCCCCCGATACAAAAACATCATTCAAAGGGAATCCGCGCATGGGTAACCATATTTCGTCGGTCGACTATTTCATTATCGTTATTTACCTGGTCGCCACCACCGTGTTCGGCGCTTGGTTTGTAAAACGCAGCGGCGACATGACGGGTTTCACCCTGGCCGGAAAAATCATCCCGGGCTGGGCGATCGGCCTGTCGTTGATGGCCACCTATTTGAGCAGCATCAGTTACCTGGCCAATCCCGGCAAAAGCTATGCATCCGACTGGCGCCCTTTTGTGTTCTCCCTGACGCTGCCCATCGCCATCATGATTGCTTCCAGATGGTTCGTTCCGCTCTACCGCAACCGGGTTCAGACCACCGCCTACGAATATCTGGAGCAGCGTTTTTCCTTGTGGGCGCGGGTCTACATGGGCGCAGCTTACATCCTGCTGCAGATCGGTCGTTTTGCCGTAGTGCTGTATCTCACCGCACTGGCTTTGGCGGCGTTGCTGAATATCGATATCAAGGTGCTGATACTGGTGCTGGGTTTTCTGACCATCATCTACACCCTGCTGGGCGGTTTTGCCGCAGTGATCTGGACCGACGTCGTGCAGTCCGTGGTCCTGTTCCTGGGCGGGCTGGTATGCCTGCTGGTGTTGCTGATCAACATGCCGGGCGGCTGGGAACAGCTGGCCGCGGTGACCAGCCGCGAACACAAATTCGCGCTGGGAACTATGGATTTCGATCTGGTCACACAGAGCTTCTGGGTGATCTTTATTTTCGGCCTGGTTGAAAACCTGAAAAACTTTTCCGTGGATCAGAATTATGTGCAGCGTTTCCTGTCGGCCCCCAGCGAGGCGGAAGCGAAAAAAGCCCTGTGGCTGGGCGGCCTGTTGTACATCCCGATCTCGGCGATTTTCTTCATGATAGGCACCGCGCTTTTTGTCTACTACCTGAATGTGCATCCCGCGGATTTGCCAACCAAGGCAGACCAGGTCTTCCCCTATTTCATCGTGCACGAATTGCCGACCGGCATGGCAGGACTAGTGATCGCCGGCGTGCTGGCTGCGGGCATGAGCACGATGAGCTCGTCGCTGAACAGCGCGGCAACCGTATACACCATCGATTTCTACAAGCGCGTGTTGAATCCGGATGCGGATGACCATACGCAGTTGAAGATGATACGCGCCGCGACTGGATTGATTGGCGGGCTCGCCACCGTAGCCAGCCTGGCGATGATCAATGCAAAGACAGCACTCGATGTCTGGTGGGAAATATCGGCCATCTTCGGTGGCGGCATGCTGGGCCTGTTCCTGTCCGCGGTATTGATGCCAAAATTGGAATCGCGCCAGGCCCTGTTCGCCACGATTGCCGGCCTGCTGTTTGTCGCCTGGGCAACCGGCAGCAAACTCTGGTTTGCCGGGGACGTATGGGCGTTCGGCTGGCACGCGATGATGATAGGCGTGGTGGGTACGCTGCTGATTATTGCAACGTCGTATATATTGCAGTTATCAGGTGCGTTGCAGTCGTCAGACGTGTCTCAGTGATCAGGTCGGGATTAAAGAGTGCTGCGCTTAACCCGGAAAATTACACATAAGTCAGTAAATATGACTACATCGAAAGTTTCAATTTATATATATTACTTCGAAAATAGCACCCATGTAGGAGCGGGCCATGCCCGCGACCCATAGATTGATCGCGGGCATGGCCCGGTGACAATTCTGCATCTGCTTCAGCAGATAGCAGATTGCCTACTTTTAGTGCTCCTACAAATCCAGCGTGATTGAGTGTGCAATAGATAATTTGTAGCCATAATTTCTGTCCACTGAGTAATTAGGGATGAAAAGCTATTGCAGGAGCGCAACTTGCTGCGGAAGGGTCGTTGCGATGCAACGGGACACCCTCCGGCGTACCCTTTACGGGTGTTTCGCGATGTTTCAGGTTCGCCAGATAAATCTGGCTCCTACGAGGCTGCCCCGCATTTATCAGGGAGGAAGAATCATGCGCAAACAGCACGACACCGGCAAGCTTGAAGACTTTCCCAACATCGGCGAGGCCATCGCGTCCGACCTGCGTTCGCTCGGCATCCTCACCCCGCAACAACTTTCGACGCGCGCCCCCCTAAAAACTTACCTCGCCCTGTCCGGCCACATGGGACAACGCCACGACCCCTGCGTGCTCTACACGCTGATGGCCGCACAGCACTATCTGCAAAGCGGAGAGGCTGTCTCCTGGTGGAAATTCACGGAGCAAGGGAAAAGGATTCTTGCAGAAGCTGCGGTCGGCAAGACGAAACTGCCGCGATAGCTGGTTCCTTTAGTCTGGATCGGTTTAATCAATATTCCAATCCGGAATCCCCGGTCCAAAGCCCGTTCCGCCAGTTCAACACTCAGGAAACGTGGCCAGCGCCCGTTTCCGCCCTGCCTTCAATCAGGCGACCATATCGTAGGCCAGCTTCAATATCAGGATGGCCAGCAGGAACAGGAACAAACCGCGGATGAATGGTGTGCCGCGTTTCATCGCTACCCAGGTGCCGGTATAGGCGCCCAGCATATTGAAGATCGCCATCGGAATCGCAATTGCATACAACACTTTCCCGGTTGGAACAAAAAATAGCAGCGCCGCAATGTTCGTCGCGATATTCACAAATTTTGCCGATGCGGAGGCGTGCAGAAAGTCGAAGGCAAAGTATCGTATGAATAGAAAGATCAGAAAGCTTCCGGTTCCCGGCCCGAACAGCCCATCGTAAAAGCCGATTCCTCCCCCGATCAACACTGCCAATATGCGTTCGCGCGTGCCGATCACTATGGGTCGCTGTAGCGCACCGAAATCCTTTTTCCTGAAGATGTAGATGGCCATGGCCACGATCAGAAACAGCACCAGGGGACGCAGCAAGCCTTGCGGAATGGACGACACGGTTGCCGCGCCAATGAAGGACATGGCGAAGGCGCTGATGGCGGCAGGCAGCACAAGTTTCCACGGGATGGCCACTTTCCCGACATAGGAGCGGGCCGCCAGCGATGTACCCCATACCGAAGAGAACTTGTTGGTACCGAATATTGTTGCGTCCTGCGTCGCGCCGGGCAGCACGTTGATCAGCGCCGGAATCTGGATCAGGCCGCCGCCACCGACGACGGCATCGATCATGCCGGCGCAGTAGGCAAAGACACACAGTAGGGTGAGGTGCAGCATGAAAGATCAAGTGGCCCGGTTCGAATTATTCCGGTCTGGCTAGATGTTGTATATGGCTACGTAGTGCGTGGTCTCTTTCCGGTCATTCTTCACGGCGGTGATAACCAAACCGAGTGCAAAGTCATTGCCTTTCTTGTCCCTGATACGCGATTCACCCGACCAGGATCCTTTTTTCAACAATTGATTCCACATTTTTTTGTAGTGAGCCTCACCAAAACCTTCTGCCCTCAAAATACGGGGGTTTTTTCCGATCAATTCTTCCGGGCTATAGCCACTCATTTTTAAAAACGCCTTGTTGGCCCGGAGGATATTGGCTTGTTCATCGGTAATCAGAATCGGATCTTTGCTCTCAAAAGCGACCGAGACAGTACGCAAATCTTCCTGTGCCTGCTTCAGTTCGCTAATGTTCCGCGACATCGGGCGATAAACAAGAAAGTACAGCACCGGAAAAATCAGCACGGTAAGCAACGTTGCATCCAGCAGGAATCCGGCCGTTTTGGGCATGTGCGGCAACTTGTCCATGATGAACACCACCAGCAGCTCTTCAAGGAATGCCGTTACAGTCAACATGCCCAGCAGTTTTGTTACCGGCAATTGGTATGACTTTCGTGATGAATGATCAGACATAGTTCAAGGCGCCTTGATTTTGATTTTCAACCTAAGTGCTCATGTGATCCGATTTAATATTACCAGCTTGCGGACAATTTTCTGAAATTTTTTGCCGCCTGCCAAATCCTGGCCGAGCGTCCGGTCATGGTGGTAGGATCGGCATTACAGTAAAGCAGACCGAAATTCTGTCGCTCCTGTTAAACTTTTGTTATCAACCGGCAATCATATGAACAGCCATTCGGACATGTCACAACGCGTCGTCATCGGGCAATCCACTTTGCCCTGGATCGCTTCATCTCTGGCTGGAATGCAGATGCGCATTCTGGAGGGTGGCGGCGAGGCAGCGGCACGCACCACGGCGATCATCGAACTCGCACCCGGTACAAAGTTAGTGAGTTGCACACTTGATCTGGGCGAAGAAATCGTGGTGCTCGACGGGGTTCTGACTGACGAATTTGGCAGCTACGGCAAGGGAAGCTACGTCAAAAATCCACCCGGCTCGTCGCATGCCCACGAGTCCGTGGCGGGTTGCCTGCTGTTCGTCAAGCGTGACCACCTCGAACCGGATGACGGCAATCGCATCGTGGTGGATAGTGCGACGATGCCCTGGTACCAGGGGCTGGTGGATGGACTCTCGGTGATGCCGCTGTCGGAATTCGGCGCCCAGCACACCGCACTGGTGCGTTGGGCGCCGAACACCCGCTTCAATCCGCACCGGCATTACGGCGGGGAAGAAATCTATGTGCTGGATGGCGTGTTCGAGGACGAGTATGGCCGCTACCCCGCCGGCAGCTGGATCCGCAGTCCGCACATGAGTGCGCACTGTCCTTACAGCATCGAAGGCTGCATCATCTTTGTTAAGACCGGACATCTGCTGCAGGACGAAATTGCCGTATGAGAAGCGCGGCATTCATCTGGGGCTGTAACTACTCTTTGGGCGGTTTGACGATGCTGATCACTTTCGCACTCGGCGGATTACCGTCTGCGTAATAGGGTTTGGACTGATCGAAGTTGAGTGCTTCGGCCAATTCCATTTCCCGATCCGAGATCAGGGCAAAACAATCCTTGATGTTCTGGATGGTGTTCTCAGACAGCGGGTTGGTGCGGCCGCCGAGCGGTGTCACATCCTTGACGACGTTGCCCAGGGTCTTGCGCATGATACGCAGGATACGTTGTTCCTTGCTTAGCTCATCTGTGTCCATTGATATATACCCAGGGTGAATTTCAGGAAGACACTTTACCGTAAAATGCAATCAGGGTCAGTCTCACATTCCAAATAACATGTAACGAGTGTGAACTGACCATGCGAGTTGGCACGTTAGACACCCGTTCAACAATCACCGCGGCATCCTTGTCCCGCCTGACGCCGGCCGTCTATGTACCATCAGACAGTCTGCGACCTTGCAGCGATCAATTACTTCGCAGTTGCGGCTGATTTTTGCGCGGTCTTTCCTGTATTCCCGGTAGTCTTGGTCACACTTTTCGCGCCCTTTGTTACTTTCTTGTTTGCGCCCTTCGTTACTTTTTTCTTCGTAACCGAGGTCGACTTCTTGGCAGTCATGTCAACCATCTTCTCTGTTGCGGCTAAACTTCTGGCTGCCTTTGCTACTTCTTTCTTCGCTGTCGCGACGGCCTTGTTGACGACCTTCGCCACTTTTTTCTGTGCTATTACAGTCGCTTTTTTGGCTGTCTTTTGCACACTTTTTTTGGTCGCAACCAGCTTCTTGGCGGCTGCCCCCACTTTTTTCTTCGCTGTCGCAACCGCTTTTTTGGCGTTCTTTTGCGCGGCCTTCTCAGCCGAGACCACCCGCTTGGTAGCCGCCTTTACTTTTTTCTTCGTAGTAGAGACCGCTTTTTTGGCATTCTTTTGTGCGGCCTTCTCAACAGAAACCACCCGCTTGGTAGCCGCCCCTATTTTTTTCTTCGCTGTCGAGACCGCTTTTTTGGCAGACTTTGCTGCTTTCTTCTCGGCAACAGCCACGCTTTTGGCGGCCTTGCCGATATTACGGCCGGCATTTTTAACACTAGCCTCAACTTTTTTTATTGCGTCCATTATGATTTCCTTTAGATAGTAATTACTGCCTGACAGTGACTCAAAAGACCTGCTGATACCTGCAATTAAAAACCTCAAAATATTGGCCGCAGAATGCACCTTTCCACTGCGGGGGTCAATACACTGAACGGGCTAAATTTCTCAAGATTGAACAGATATGAAAGGAACCGTGACAGGAATATCCGGCAACCCTGATCGACCCCGGGGCGCGGCAGTCTGACCCGGGAAATTAAACGCAGGATTTTGGTAAAACTGGGGGAGGTATTCCGTTCGCCCCTGCGGTTGCCTCGCTGGCAGAAGTCGCAGCGGTAATAATGGGGTCATGGGTTGCATCACCGTTAGCGCAAGTCCAGAAACCGGTGATCGTGTTGAACATCATATGCACGCTCAAGGCACCTGCAGTGCTGATCAGCCGGGGGCTGATATTGGTGGTTTTGAATGTCGCCACCAGGCTGCTTTTCCCCGCGGGAACAGTTATGTTCGCAACATATTTTCCTGAAACAACGCCGACCACCTGGCTGGCAGACGGAGTAGCCATCATATCTGCAATATCGAATTTTCCGGAAGATTGATACAACTCGGACAGCGGTGTTTTGAATCCATCCATCAGCGAGAAAGCTTCAGTGGCTTGCGCACGGGCAGTGTAGTCGCCATAGGCCGGGATCGCTACTGCCGCCAGAAGACCGATGATCGCAACCACGACCATCAGTTCGATCAAGGTAAATCCTCTTTGAATGGTTCGCATGCTTACTCCTCCGCTCAATACAGTATCGAAATCAATCCAAACAGGCTGTCTCCCAAACCTGTATGGCCGACAGTTCAACCCCGCAAAAAACACAAACGTGAACTTGACGGACGGCATGCTGATGCAGAGATCGGTGTTTCCACAGCAAGTTGCACACCAGCAATGTAACCGATTGATTTAAAAATAACAGCAGTTTTATCGCGATTCTGTGCGCAGCTTCAAACCAAGCAAATATCGTCAACCACTGACAATTTTTGTTCGGGCACCGGCTCTGATCGTGATCGCCAATGCCGCGCTATCGCGGGAACGGGAAATGGATGCGGCGGGGAAAACGGGGCGTTACTGTTTGACCAACAGGAACAAGCCGACAACAAAGCTGGCCGCACCACCGATATAATAATTCATCACTTCCTTCGTGTTCGATCCGGTCAATGCATGGGTTAATTCAGCGCCGATAGCGCCGGATAATCGGTATCCCCATATTGCCAGACCTATGCCGATAACCACCAGCCCGAGACCGAGCATTTTCCTTGAATTCGATGAATTGTTCGCCATGCGAAACTCCCGAAGTTGAATGGGTAGAAATATTGTGATCAGTACTGCCAAGGCGATTCTGACATATTGAAAAGTCAGATTTCTTAAATCAATCCTGCACACATACCGCTTCACTATACCATCCACGAATTCGTGCCCCCACCTTGTAACAAGGCCAGCGGATGTCTCAAGAACCACGCAACAAGGATCAATATCAGTGCAGTGCTTAAAATTGCACGATTGATTGGCAGCTTTCTGGTATACATAAGCGATCATTAACTTTGTCATCGATTCAATCAAGGAATAGCTGCCCATGTCGCTTAAGAAAGTGGATGTATTGTTGGTGGGCGCGGGAGTAATGAGTGCCACATTGGGAAAATTATTGGCTCAACTGGACCCCACATTGAAGATTATGATGGTCGAGCGGCTGAGCAAGGTGGCCCATGAAAGTTCGCACGGACTGAATAACGCGGGTACGGGTCATGCCGGATATTGCGAGCTGAATTACACACCGCAACGACCGGATGGGAGTGTCGAAATCCAACGTGCGCTGGCCATCAATGCGGCGTATGAAGTGTCTCTGCAATTCTGGTCCCATCTGGTCGAAAATGGCGTGTTGCCCGCACCCGAAAAGTTCATCAACCCGATCTATCACCAGAGTTTTGTCTGGGGTGACGAGAATGTTGCCTTTCTGCGCAAGCGCTATGAATCTTTGCATAAGCACCATTTGTTCGAGGAAATGGAATACAGCGAAGACCATGCTGTGTTGCGCCAGTGGATGCCGCTAGTGATGGAGCATCGCGATGCTAAACAAGCTGTTGCAGGCACGCAGGTAAAGCACGGAACCGATGTCGATTTCGGGGTTTTGACACGCCAACTGGTCAAGGCGATGACCAAACATTCCACCTTTGAACTCAGGCTGGGACATACCATCACCGGCCTGAAACAGTACCAGGATGGTCGCTGGCATGTGCGGGTCAGGGATAATCATCAAAACCGCAGCCAGACCGTCGATGCGGGTTTTGTATTCCTCGGCGCGGGTGGCGGTGCGCTGCCACTGCTGCAGAAATCGGGTATAGCCGAAGGCCAGGGTTATGGCGGATTTCCGGTGAGCGGTCAATGGTTGATCTGCAAGAATCCGGAGGTGGTAAAGCGTCATACCAGCAAGGTTTACGGCAAGGCGTCCATAGGGGCGCCACCGATGTCGGTGCCACACCTGGACGCGCGCATCATCGACGGAGAACCCGGTTTGCTGTTCGGGCCGTTCGCCAGCATCACCACGAAGTTCCTGAAAGGTGGATCGATACTGGACATGTTCTCCTCGATCAAATCTAACAACCTGAAGCCCATGCTCTCGGTGGCGCGGGACAATCTTGAATTGACCCGTTATCTGGTTGCCGAGGCCTTCAGATCACACAAAGACCGCGTGGCCAGCCTGAAGCAGTTTTATGCAGATGCAAACGAAAAAGACTGGGAACTGGCTTCGGCCGGACTGCGCGTGCAGATCATCAAAGGCTGCGGTGTCAATGGCGGCAGGTTGGAGTTCGGCACCGAGATTGTTACCGCGAAGGACGGCACACTCGCATCATTGCTGGGTGCATCTCCGGGTGCATCGACGGCGGTGCAGGCGATGATAGAAGTGATCGAGCAATGCTTCAAGTCGCGGGTAAAAAGTAATGACTGGCAGAAAAAATTAAAAGGCATGATCCCCTCCTACGGTGAATCACTGGACGAAAACGAGGCCCTGCTTCATGCAGTGCGTGAAAGAACGCTCGCCACCCTTGGGCTGGAACACCGGGAGGGCAAGGCCGGCAGCAGAAAGAAATGATCGGGATATACTGAACCCGATTCCTTAACTTGTTCCGCAATAAAGTGGCCATGAGCGTCCGTTCCACCGATGATAAATCATTGTCTGCCTGGGCACCGCTGCGCCAGCGGATGTTCCGCATGCTGTGGATCGCCTCGGTCGTGTCCAATATCGGTACCTGGATGCACGAGGTCGGCGCAGGCTGGCTGATGACCACGCTCGCACCCAGCCCACTGATGGTGGCACTGGTGCAGGCGGCCACCTCTGCTCCTGTATTTCTGCTTGCCTTGCCCGCGGGGGCGTTGGCCGATATCGTTGACCGGCGGCGTTACCTGATCGCCTCGCAGATATGGATGATGGCGGCGGCCACGCTGCTGGGCGTGTTGACGCTTACCGGCGTGACCACCGCGACAACCCTGCTGGTGCTCACCTTCGCGCTCGGCATCGGCACTGCGATGATGATGCCGGCGTGGGGTGCAATCACGCCGGAACTGGTGCCGCGTTCCGAACTGCATGCCGCCATCGGACTGAATTCGATCGGCATGAACGTATCACGATCGGTCGGCCCGGCAATCGCCGGATTCGTCGTTGCCGCCGCCGGGCCTGGCTTGGTGTTCATACTGAATGCCTTGTCATTCCTGGCTGTCATCGTTGCGCTGAAAAACTGGAAAAGCACGCCGATGGACAACGTACTGCCCGCGGAACGGGTGCTCGGAGCAATGCGCGCCGGACTGCGCTATGCCCGGCATTCCACGGAGTTGCGTGCGGTCCTGACCCGGGGAGCCGGTTTCTTTGTGTTCGCGAGTGCCTCATGGGCGCTGCTGCCGCTGGTGGTTCGGCAAGAATTGCAGCGCGGTCCGGGTACATACGGCCTGTTTCTGGCTTGTCTGGGAGCCGGCGCGATCATCGGCGCATTGCTGCTGCCCCGGGTTCGCACCCGGCTGTCGCGGGATGGTATTGTGGCCGGCGCAACGGGATTGTACGCAATCGCGATGCTGGCGCTTGCTCATAGCGTCAGCGTGTATGAAGCAGGCGTCGCGATGCTGCTGACCGGCGTGGCCTGGATCAGCGTGGTATCGTCCTTGATGACGGCTGCCCAGACCGCCCTGCCGGCCTGGGTGCGCGCACGCGGTCTGGCTCTGTTCTGGGTGATATACATGGGCGGCATGGCAGCGGGCAGCGCGCTGTGGGGGCAGATCGCCTCGTGGACCGGCATCCCCCACGCGCTGACCGTGGCCGCCATCGGCGCCCTGCTCGGCATCGCCGCAACCTGGAAATTCCGTGTCGGGCAGCATGACGAGACTGATCTGACACCGTCTGTCAATTGGCCGGCACCGATGCTGGCTGCCGACCCGGAGACCGATCCAGGGCCGGTGATGGTCACGGTGGAATACCGCATCAACCCGGCCAGCGCCAGAGAATTCACGGCGATCATGCACCAGAGGATGCGCAGGATCCGGCGCCGCGATGGCGCGTTCATGTGGGAGTTGTTCAGCGATGCCGATCATCCGGATCGCATGGTGGAATGCTTCATGGTCGAATCATGGCTCGAACACTTGCGCCAGCATGAACGGGTGACGGTGGCGGATCGTAATGTCATCAAACAAATGCGTGCCTACCATCTCGGCGATGAACCGCCCAGGGTGACGCACCTGATAGCGGGCAACCGCTAGCGCACACTTGCGGGTACCGGCAACCGTTATCCGCAATACATGCGATCCGGATTGCGTCCCTGCAATCAAATCCGTTAAAATACGCATTCGTCATACATCATAACTTTACTTTTGGTTGAATTTTGCCATGCAAGACACGACGAACAAAAAGACCAACACCGATTCTATCGACGAAGATGTACAGGAGATAGAACTGACTGACGAAGATATCCTGGATGCGATGAAGCACATTCCCGGTTACCTGGACATAACGACAGCCGATTTCCGCGTTATCTATCATCTGGCGCATCGCCATGCCGTAGAACGCATGGTCGGCAGCTTCAGTCCAGAAAACCTGATGCGTGTCGGATTCGAACCGTTACGTCCCGACATGTTACTCGACGAAGCCGCGACAGCATTGGCCAAATCCGGCTACAAGTCCCTTCCTGTGGTCGATACGGGCGGCTATGTAATAGGGGTGCTCACCGAAAATGACTTTCTCAAGCGGCTTAATGTCAGCAGCTTTCTGGAATTTCTGCTGAACATGCCAGACAAATCTTTCGAACTCAAGCATCGCTGCCATGAGACGCTGGTAAGCAATGCAATGACGGCCGCTGTTATAACAGTGGTCAGGGATGCCAGTTTCACGGAAACCCTCGCCGCGTTCCACCGTCACCAAGGCGGCAGTATGGCAGTCGTAGATAGCGACGGCCGATTGCTCGGCTTGCTGCTACTCAATGATTTTTTAAACACCTTTCACCTGGAAATCCCGCGTTGAAAATTCCAAAATATTTCCGCAAAATGAGCGGCATCACCCGCGGCAGCCCGCCGCGGGTAAACAACACAGAGATTATGTGGTCGTGGACAGGCGCATTTCTGGGCACTGCGGCGGTTGCCTGGGTGAACCGTTTGTTTTTCTCAGGAACCGATCTGTCGCTGATGATCGGCGCTTTCGGCGCCTCTGCTGTTCTGGTTTATGGCACAGTGCGCAGTCCGCTGGCTCAACCGCGCAATCTGATCGGTGGACATATGTTACCCGCGATCGTCGGTGTCACATGCTGGAAGTTGTTCCACCAGCATCCCTGGCTTGCAGAGGCAATGGCTGTTTCCATCGCCACTGCACTCATGCATATTACCCGGACATTGCACCCGCCCGGCGGCGCCACTGCGCTGATTGCAGTGATCGGGTCGCCGTCCATACACAAGCTGGGGTACTGGTATGTGCTGATGCCCGCCACTATGGGCCCACTGATCTTGCTGGTAGTGGCCTTGCTGATCAACAACATTCCGGCATCACGACGCTACCCCGAGATCTGGTTTTGACGCATCACCCTGTGCACAGAATGATGCCGCCATCGCTTCTGCGGTGACACCGCACCTTCCCTAGCGGTATCTGTGCAACAGTCAGAATTTGATGAACGGATTGTCCCAAAGCACCTTGAGTACTTTCACCAGCTCTGAAGATGACGGCTTTTTACTGTCCTGCAAGCGCTCATTTTCATTCCTGAGATAATCCATCACCAGCTTGATCTTGAGATGGGTATTAACGCGTGCCAGCAATATCGGCGCGTTGATGGGCTTGTGTATAAAATCCGACGCGCCGACTGAAAATCCATACTCTTCGTATTCGTCTTCATTTTTTGCAGAGATGAAAATGACCGGTATATCTGCGAGTCTGGGATTGGCCTTCAGGCGTCGACAGGCCTCGAGACCATCGATATTAGGCATCATGATATCGAGCAGTACCAGATCCGGAGGATTGGCCATTGCATAATCCAGCGCTTTTCCCGATTCGCTGAACAGTTTCAACGAATAAAGTTTCCCCAGAATCGACTCCATGATCATCAGAATCTCGGGGGCGTCATCCACCACCATTATCGTGGGACGTACTGCAGATTGTTCCATATTTTTCTCCTTAATTTTGTACACTGATAAAATCGTTTATCACACGGCAATGATCAAAAGCAGCCCGGCCAATTATAAAACTACCCGGGGACCAAAGCGCATACCGCGCCCTGCGGAGTAGATCCTTTTGAGTCGCGCTTAGAACTGCAGCGATGTTTAGCATAAGATGTTTCCGGGTTCGTACTTCAAAATGATTGGATCAATCTGCGGAAAGCTCAAACCTTCCGTGCCTCAAGCGCCTGATCTATGCCGGCGATAAATGCGGAGAGCTCAAGGTCTATCTTTTCAAGCAATGAATCTACACCAGCAAATTCCGTCTTGTGTATACAGCCCTCCAGCGATGCAGCCAGCTCCTGCAGGTTTTTTGCGCCCAGCGTGCCTGCAGTGCCGCGCAGAGTATGGGCCTGCCTTTCTGCCGTACTCAGGTCTTTCGCAGCCAGCGTTTCCCTGATAGTGGTGACTATGTTGCGCTCTGTCTCCCTGAATTTGTCGAGTAACTTGCAATACAGGGCGACACTCCCTCCCATGCGTCGTACCGTTTCGGCAACCTTGACCCCCGGCAGATCCGGGAGTGTTTCAGGCTCTGCTTTTTCCGCCTCTTGTACTTCTTGCACCTTTTGTTCGGCCGGGGCGCTTATCGCTTTGCTCGCAGGCCCCCCTGTCGGACGCACCCATTTTGCGAGCGTAGTCACCAGACGATCCGGATCGATCGGTTTACCGATGTAATCGGTAATCCCGGCCCCCGCAAATTCGTTCTGTTCACTGACCATCACATTGGCAGTCAGGGCGATGATGGGCAATTTGGAGAAACGCGGAATTTTCCGTATCAACCGGGTGGCTGTGACACCATCCATTACCGGCATCTGCATATCCATAAGCACACCGTCGAATTCTTCGGCAACCAATAATGCGATGGCTTCTTCACCATTTTCTGCGGTCGTCACATCGAGCCCGAATCCTTCAAGCATCTCCTGCGCTACCTGCCGGTTTATTTCGTTGTCCTCCACCAGCAGCAGTCGTGCCCCGCGGATGTGGGAAAGTAGTTCGGGATTCAACTGTTCACTGATGATCTTGAACCTGCCGGATGACAAAACACTGCGGCCTGAAACCTTACGGACAGCATCGAGCAATTTACTTTGCTGAAATGGCTTGGCCAGTATGCCGTCCACTGTCTGGCTGTCTATTTTCTGCATCAATTCATCCTGGTCGCTGGAAGTGATCATCAGCACTTTCGGCCTGAAACTTAAGAACGTAATTTCGTGCAGTTGCCGCGCCAATTCTATGCCATCCATCTCCGGAAGCTTGCAATTTATGACGACCAGGCCAAAAGGTTTCCTTTCTTCGTTCGCCCTCCTTACCTGGTTCAGAGCATCCTGGATTTTACCGGCAACCGCCACATTGAGACCAAATGACTCCAGGTAACCCTGCAGAATATTCTGGCTGTTCTCACTCTGATCCACGGCCAACACGCGCAATCCGTGCAGATCATTTATTTCAATCAATCTGGAACCCTTCTGCTTTGAAGGTTTTTTAAAGCGTGCAACAAAAATGAATCTCGATCCATACCCAGGGTTGCTTTCAACCCAGATTCTTCCGCCCATCATTTCGACCAGGCGCTTGCTGATCGTCAGACCAAGACCTGTCCCGCCGAATTTTCGGGTGGTACTGGAATCAGCCTGGGTGAACGGATGGAACAATTTGTCGATTTCCTGCTGTGTCATGCCGATTCCCGTGTCGATCACACTGAAACGCAGCACAACCTCTTCATTCGTTTCCCTTGCCCGTGCGACACGAACGATCACTTCGCCATGCTGGGTGAATTTGACCGCATTGCCGGCCAGGTTGATCAGGACCTGGCTGAGCCGCAGCGGGTCGCCGATCAGTAACTGGGGAACATCCGGTGTGGTTTGCAACAGGAATTCAATCTTTTTCTCGTGGGCCCTATTTCCCACGATCGTGGCCACATTCCCCATCACATCTTCCAGTTCGAATGTGGTTTGCTCAATCTCCATTTTTCCTGCCTCGATTTTTGAGACATCGAGAATGTCATTCAATATCCTCAACAATGATTTTGCCGAACCATTGATTTTCTTCAGATAGTCCTGCTGTTTTACTGACATGACCGTCTGCAGACACAGATGGCTCAGGCCAATGATTGCATTCATCGGGGTACGGATTTCATGGCTCATATTTGCCAGGAACTCGTCCTTGATCTGATTGGCTGTCTCGGCTTCGCTCTTGGCTGCTTCCGCCTGCATCTTCGCTTCCTCTGCTGCTCTCAGTTTATGGATTTCATGTTCGAGTTCCTGATTGACCGACACCAGCATCTGGCTTCGCTCCGCCACATGTCTTTCCAGCACCAGAATACCGCGTGTCACCCACAAGGTCAGCGCCGCAATGACCAGCAGCATGAATGAACCGATTCCCACACCCCAGTTCTGCACGTATTCCGATCTCTTGATCGCACCGGCCACATCCTTGTGGTATTCCTGTTCGGTATCGGACTTATACGACTTTGCTTCGGACAAATAATCATCACGCAAAGTCCTCATCTCCATTATCTGCTGCTCGCTGGGCATATCTCTTCTTGTCGCCATCCGCCGGGCTACATCCAGTGCCAAGTCAAAATAGGTATTGAAATCGGACTCCAGCTTTGACAGCTTGTCATTGTGCTCGGTATCCAGTTTTTTCAATGTTTTGTAACGACTCGCTATTTCGGACGCCTTGCTGCTGGCGATCTCCAGGAAATCTTTCTCACCGGTGGCCGCTGCGGTGTTTAACGCATCCACAACACTCTTGTAGGCGTTGAGGTTTTTCTCGGCCTCATCGAGTATCGGATAGTCAATATCGCGAAGTTCCTTGAGGACACCGTCCCCTTCCGACATCACCTGGGATGAATAGGCCAAATATGCGGCAAAGCTCAATGTGGCAACCACGGGCACCAGCAGCAGTTTCCAGTGCAGGGAGAAACCGGATAATTTTTTGGTCAGCTTAGTCATTTCAAGGTTCCAGAACGACCCTGACGCTACTGTTTATGTAGCGCTTCTCAATGTATCCGATGGCATTCTTGTTTTTTGCGATCACATTGCGGATGGTCAGGTTGCCTTCCAGCTCTACCGGTGGCCGCCCCTGCCCGGTAAAGATCACTTTGGCCCAGTATGCGGAAAGTTGAGTGGCGTTCTTGTGGGTCACTATCGAATAAAATTCAGTCTTGACTGACCTGCTCTCAACCTGATCGATCGGGAAGGCTGGCTCACCATTCGGGAAGCGGGTGGTTTTACCCAGAAAAATTCTTGCAGTCTGCTCGGCTGTCAGGCTGGTCACGTCGCTCTGGGCAGAGACGATCACGACCACCTCTGCATGCGCGCTCGTCGCAACCATGGCCAGAAACAAAGGCAGCGCGAAGTAGTTGCGGATGATTTCCAGTGATTTCGAGTAAACCATCGCGCCTAGAATATGAAATCAACAACTGCAGAAATCACATAAAACTTCGATCCATACAGGTTGACGTTAGCGGGCACGTTGGCCAAAAAGCCGTTCGAATTGTTGCTGAGCTTGACCTGATCGAGTTGAAATTTAAAATCGGCATCCTCCCTGAAATCCCAGCGTACCCCCATGCTGGCCGTACTCTGAGCCCTGTTTGCCAACCGGATGCCGTCCGGCGATGGCGGGGGAAATCCCGCAAGGAAAGAGCCCTGACTGCTCAGTGCATATGTCAGATATGGTGTGAGCTTTTTCACACGGTAACCGGCACTAGCATACATTGCGCTGGTCTTGTAGGTTGATTTGCGCTGTATCCATTCCGAGATAGCGAACCAGTTGCCCTGGTCATATTGCGCGCCGAACGACAGATCACTGCTCTTCACCCATGTATCAACCAGGCCGGTCAGGATATATCCGGAGTTGGTATTGCGTTCCTGGTAACCGACGTGAAAGGTGGCCGGGCCGTATTCGGCCGTATCGAAAATCCCCCACAGTTTTTTTGATGACAAGGTGGTGAGCACCGGCGGATCATTCGTTGAAATCGTGGCCCTCCCGTAAAGGGCCTTGATGGAATGTCCTACCGGACCGGTTTGCAAACGATAACCGGCTTCAACACCATCGGTGTGTGTGAATTGTTCCTGACGATAAACCTCTACGGGCGGATGTATCCATACATAGGTATAGCCGATATCCCGGTTCTCTGATTGCATAAAAGTCGGCAATGCAACGCGCCCGACCTGGGTGTAGCTGTCGGGCGCGAGAACATATTTCACGTTGGCAAACTCGACCTCCGGTTCGTAACTGTTCCCGCTGTGATATTCCGCATCAATTTGCATCACGACCGAAAGTTTCGGTGACATCTGTGCTGCCATATGACCTGCAATCCGGCTGTCGTTAGTAGTCGACAGGGAATCGCTCAAGCCCGGGCCTTTTGGAATACCTCCATCCAATACATAATCACCCGACCCCATAGTGGAGTGGCTGACGCCGAGCGAACCGAATCCACCGAATGTAACCTGAGGCTGATTTGGCGCGACCGCTTCCGCATTGGCAGCATATGAAAATAATAGGCCTAGCAGTGCAATGAAGTAATTTATGTTGACCATGATGCACCCCTGCTGAGAGAAAAATCTGTTTCCATTCACAATAACAATCCTGAATCCCTGTCCGTCCAGTCCGGGTATTCTAGTGGATTTACCGGATATTATTTGCATCAAGATCGGTATTTGAAAATGAAACCGGTTCAGGCTCGAGCAAAACCAATTAGAATGATCAGCTATTCCAACTGAATTGCGTAATCCAAAATGGTGTTATATCCTGATTCACGGGTGCTGTGGCATGAAAACCTACAATTAATTCGAATATTCAGCTTGGAGCCCGTGTAGCTTGACGGGCCTAATATCGTACTTCAGGAGAAAAAATGAAAGAGGCCAAAAAGCATCCCAATATATTGGTAGTGGACGATGCCCCTGACAATCTGGTGATACTGGAATCGATTTTATCCGGGGATTATTCATTGAAATTGATCAACGATTCAAGCCAGGCGCTTGATTATGCATTTACCAACCCTCCCGACCTGATATTGCTCGATGTAATGATGCCGGGTATCGACGGTTTCGAGATTTGTAGCCGGCTAAAGGCCAACGCCAAGCTTGCCGATGTTCCCGTGATATTCATCACTTCAAAAACCGATATCGAGGATGAAGAGCGTGGATTCTCGGTTGGCGCATCGGATTTCATCCATAAACCGATCAGCGCACCCATCGTGTCCGCCCGGGTCAAGACACATATCAAAATCAAGTTCCTGCTTGACTTCCTGAAGGCCGAGAACACCAACCTGCAAAAACATGCGGAGCATTCAACTTCCGAGATGGCGATATTGAAAGAATTTGTCTGGGGCGGTACTTACACCAAACGCTGATCTTGTAACCCGTTTCGTCTATCGGGGCTCATTCACGCAGCTTCAATGCTTCCACCAATCCGCAATGATGCTACCCACTGCGGGATTCACCATATAGCCGTATGAGCGATGGCAATTAAGGCCCGCATCACTGCGGAAGAAGTTGTATATCCCGTGGCAATGGTCTTCGATGGACTCGACCAAACCCAGTTCCAGCATGGGGTAAAAAGCATCCTTCAAGTTTTCGTTGAGTGCTGCCACATCGCCCTCGGCAGAAATATTTACCCAGCGGCGGATCAACCCGGGATAACTTTTCCTGAGGTTTCCATTCATACCCAGCAGGCGACGCTGCATGTAATGCAGCCCCATGGGGCTGCCCAGCGTCAAAAATTCCAACTTGCCCTTCACCCCGTCCCGGTGTGACAGCTCCCACAATGTGTCATAAGCGATAACGGCACCGAGACTGTGGCCGATCAGCAACACGTCGTTCTGTTGTTCGAGCATCGGACGCAGGGTGTTTGCCAGCAAATCGCGAATCTTGCTGCCGATACCATCGGTGTTGTTGAAATAGCGGTCGATTTCCTGGGCGGTACCGCGCACCTCTTTCGGCAGCATGTGTATGAGCAATGGAATATGATCCGCCAGCGTCAACATAAAGCGGCTCAGCCATATGTTCCAGGAATGAGCATCGCCAATGTCCTGTTCTGTGGGGGCGTGTTTGTTGATGAGCGCATCGATCCAGGGAATATCCCTGATGATATCTTTATACGCGTGGTAATAAAGATAGTTCCAACCGACCAGATGGAACTGCGGATAACAGGCCTGAATTTTATCGGCCACGGCACTGTCGGCGCGACGCACCCCTTCAACGAGCGTGCGCCAAAGCAATTGGCGATGCAGTTCCGCCTCCGGCTTGGGGTTCTTTCCCGGCACGTAGATGATCTGCTGTGCTGTCATAAAATCAGGGTGCGCCGGGATATATAGCCCCGGCCTCCTGTCGCATTGCACATTGTGCGTTAAGGCACGCGATCAAAGTCCGTTGAGGATGTGCTCTCTTGCTTTTTTGGCTTCCTCATCGGTGATCAACCCCTTGCCCAGCAAATCCTTGACCTTGTCCAGCCGCTGTTCCACGGTTTCGCTGGTACGCGATGCCGTTGCGGATGCGGACCCAGAGTTCGTATCTCCGCAGTCCAGTTTTGCGTGCAACCCATAGTTGCCAATTTCAGTGCTGATCGTCCGGGTGAAATCCAGGCATCCCGCTTTCCTGAGCGTCACCTTGCCGTACAGGGATTCTTTCTCCTTGGGATAGAGGTTGGGGAAAACCCTGTCGCGCTTGATCATGATGGGTGTTGCACCGATATTTTCACCCATCACGTAAACATCCGCTCCGGGCGGGATGGATTCAATCTTGATCGGCTTGTCTCCCGCAGCCGCAAATAAATTGCCCGTACCGCCGCTGGATGAGCAACCCGCGGCAAACAACAGACTAAAAAGTGCAAGGGTCTTTCCCGTATGTTTCAAAAACATGATTCCTCCGATTTTATTTATTGAAATTAAACAGCCCTGCTTGTATCGTGCTTCCGTGCCACCAGATCGATCAATGCGGACTTTCCGCTGTGTCCGGTACCCTCACCGATGTGATCGTCATGTTCGCGCAGATGCAGGATATCCATGTCGCCGAACACGTCGCGCAACAGCACCTCAGTGTACATGTTCTCGGCCACGGGCGGACCGCCGGTTTTGTATTCGAGCTGGCGCGGCGTGTAACCCTGAAGCAGCAGCAACCCGCCCGGTTTCAGGCAGCGCCTGATGCCCGCGAACATCTGCCCGCGCAAGGCGGGCGGTGCAAACTGGATGAAGATCGCAGCCACCATATCAAAGCGGTTCTCGCCCCATTGCCATTGCGCCAGATCGGCCTGCTCGAAATCGATCGCCACGCCGCGTTGCCGCGCCAGCTTTTTTGCCTTGTTCAGTGCCACTGCCGAGGCTTCCACCGACAACACATGCAATCCCTGCTGTGCCAGCCACACGCCATTGCGCCCCTCGCCGTCTGCCACCGCCAGGCAGCGCATGTCCGGTTTAAGAAAATGCCGCTGCGACACCAGAAATTCATTCGGTTCGGTGCCAAAAAGATAATCTTCGCCGGCATAACGCTCGTCCCACACACTCATCGCATTCCTTTCGATATTTTTGATATTACATTTGAAACCCGCACCGCAACACACGCCAGCAATGTTTTGCTCAATTTATCGGATCATTCTGGAGACGGGACTCATTCACCAGAACGGCACGCCGGGAATATTCGGCAGCTTCCTGATCACGCCCCAGTTGTACCGACGCGCGCGCCATCCCGTTCAGATCTTCACCGATGCGTTTGCTCAGCGCGAGCGCTTTATCCAACTCCAGCGCGGCCCGGTAATGTTGCAACGCAACCGCGGGGCGCCGCAGCTTCTCCTCGGCTGCAGCAACGATGCGCAAGGCATTGGCCTGTTCGGATCTGTCTGCCCCGCCCTGTTTGCTCAATGTCTGAGCCAATTCCAGCGCGCCGGATGCATCGCCATTCAACAACAGCAAACGTGCCTGCAATGCCTCGATACCGTAATTCAGCGTGCATTTTTTATCACACAGCTTATTGGCAAACCGCAACGCCCTATCCGCATCGCCCAGTCGTTCCAGGTCGGCCAGGATCACGGCCTTGCGAAAAACCGCCGCGAGTCTTGCTTCCTGCGGGTAGATAGCTTCCTTTTCAAGCACTATCCTGTCCAACCATGTCAGCGCGGACCGGTTATCGTCCAGTTGATGCGCCACCGTGGCCAGGTTGATCATCGTCGTGGCAGAACCGGCCGTGTCATCCAGCGATTGTTGCAGCGCCAGGGCGGCGGTGAAATCATGTTGCGCCTGCAGCAGTTCGCCGTTCTTCAACGCTTTCCGCGCATCCTTGTCCGCCGTTCTGGATTGCTCAATCGCCAGCGGCTGGCGCGGCACAGGAGCGCTGCTACAGGCAACCAACAGTCCTGCACATGCCAACGATAAAAATTTAGCATAGCGACAGAAATCGTAGCGGGGCAGATTTATAGCGCCATATTCAGTCATGGCTATCCATCCTGACCGGCCCAGGGTCGGGCTGCGGCACCTTGCTGTTCAACGGCCAGTGTGTGCTCAGTGAATCGACCGCTTGCTGGGTGTCGCCTATCAATTTTCGAGCCTGGCCCATCGTTTTGCGGGTCTCGTCCATCATCACGGGTAGCTGCGGAGCAGAGCGTTGAACCGCATGATTGATCGTCTCGCTGGCCGCACGCAGACTCTCCATGCTGTTGTCTGCTTTTTTCAGCAGAACAGGCAACTCATAGTCGAGCTTTCCCGACAGCGTTTCTGCATTCGCCGCCGATTTCCGCAGAGAGTGCAGCAATGGCCCCACCTGGCCGTTCAGGTTGGTATCGAGACTGCCCAGCACCCGGTCCAGACGCTCACGTGTGCCGCGCATCTCGGCAGACAACTCACGCAGATTTTTCAATGTCTGGCGCACATCGCCATCGGGGTCATGCAGCGTCTGATGGAGATCGTCGAGGATGGGCATGATGCGGTTTTTGACCTCGATTACCGCCTGCTCCAGTCCGCTGGCACGCACAAAGCGCACTGTTCCGCCTGACGTCAATGCGGGCTTGCCATCCGTGCCCCGGCTGATCTCCAGTATGCCATCGCCTATCACACCTTCCTTCTTCAGGGTCATCACGGCATCCTGCCTGATCAGCTTCAAATACTTCGATTCGATACCGACTTCCACCTGGACACGACCCTGATCATCCAGGGCCAGGCTATTCAGCTTGCCGATCTTGAATCCGCTGAATTTGACCGGCATCCCTTCACTCAGGTCCTGCCCGCTATCGGCGACAAAATTGACGGGTGACTTTGCCGTAAACGCGCCTTTCTTTATCCCGGCAAACACAAACGCCAGTCCTATGCCCAAAATCGCAAGCAATACGAATACGGCAGCCTTGCCGAACAAATTTTTGAAGCGCTCGTCTTTATCGTCGAACAACGTCACATGCACCTCACTCGATCTTTTCCCAGGGTAGCGCCGTCGCCCTGTCTGACATCACCAGCACTGCCCTTCCTTCGGCGGCACAGGATTCCAGCGCCGACATCCAGCAGCCTGCCAAACGCGCATTGACATCATCAAACAGCGCGGCATCCACCACCATCACAGGTGATTTTTGCAGCAAACCACGCAACAGTCCGGCCAATTTGCGCTGCCAGGATTCGATGCGGTCCGGCTGTGCAACCATGAACGCCCCGAACTCATCCTGCCTCAGGCCCAGCACGCCCAGACTATGCCTGATGTTTTGTTCTGTTTCCATCACTTCGCGCCGGTCGTGATACCACACCGGCAGGGTGACATTTTCCCATATCCTCAGGTTGCTGATCAGGCCTCCATCGGCCGCCACCCAGGCCACATTGCGACTGGTGTGCACCGGCTGCCATATCACCGGCAGGGGTCCATCATGTTGCCTTCTTTCCCCGACTGCAGCCTTCACGGCGATCTTCTTGTGTCTTCTTTCGCCCTGCACGATCTGGATATCGCCTTCCGTGCATAACGTTACCCCGATCGCACTGTCGATCATCGCATTTTTTTCAGCGCCGGATGCAAGTTGCCACAACCGCATCTCGCCCGCATTCAGAGTAAACGTATGCGCAGAATCGGATCCTTTGCAGCGTACGTCGACAAATCTGAACAGTGCACCCATATTCAGAACAGCAATATCGTGATCAGTCCGTCGCAGGCGAATACCGCCATCAGACTTCGCATCACCGCGCGCGATGCGGCCACCGGGATATCGTTCATGGAATTTTTGACTGTCAAACCATAATAGCAGGGCACCAGCGACATCAGCATGCCAAAGCAGATGCTTTTCAGCAAAGCTGCAAATATTTCAAGATAACTGATCATCTCGAAAAAATGACCAATTTCGCCGAACAATGAAACGTCGATATGCCAGGCGGTCACGATCATGCCGGTGCCGATGGCAACGACCTGGAAGAAAAACGTCAGCACCGAGCTGGTGATCGTCATCGCCAGCATGCGCGGTACCACCAGGTAGGCGACAGGGGAAATGCCCATGCGTTTCAAATCCTTTATTTCACCATTCACCTGCATCGTGGCAAGCTCACTGGCAATCGCCGAACTGCTGCGTCCGACGATCACGATCGCCGTAAGCAGGGGTCCCAGTTCGCGCACGACTGTCCAGATCAGCACCTGCAACGTCAGCAATTCGTTGCGCCCGACCAGGTTGCTGACCTGCATCACCATGATCAGGCCCGCCAGAAAGCCCATGACCGCTATCGGCCCAACTGACTGGATGCCGGTGAAATAGAGTTGCTTGAGCAGCGTCCTGCGCACCGGCCATTTGATCACCGCCGGCAATGCATGGAGAACCTGCCCGAACAGCAGCACGCTGTCGCGCACGAACAGACCCTGCATGCCCAACCAGTTTTGCATCTGCAACAGGGGATTTTTCATAGTCGCACCCGCACATTCATGCCGTCGCGTTTGCCCCTCATCAGGCTGGAATCACTATTGAGGACGGCACATTGATGTTTGATAGGGATACTCATTGTTTGCATTGTCTCCAGAAATCCCGGCTCCTGCCATGGATACACTGTCTGCATCTTCCGGCCGGGAATCACCGTCCCGATTGAATCCGCCGCATGGCGTTGTAATGCGCAATTTCATGTTAACCTTTTCGCACAACCCACCATGGGCAGAACCATTGGATCATGAATAGATTGCTGTTCGTCATTATCGCATTTGCTTTCCTTAGCTGCGGTTGCAGCAGTGTCAGCCTGCTCTATCGTAATGCCGACTGGTATCTGCAGCATAAAATCGACGGGTACGCCACGTTCAATACCCGGCAGGAAAAAATGATCCACGGGGAAATATCGAATTATCTGGACTGGCATCGAAAGTACGCGCTGCCAGAATACATCATTTTTCTGCAGAACCTGAACGGGGTTGCCCAGCATGACGGCCAGGTGAAGGTGGAGAATATCGCGCAACTCAGGGCTCAATTGACGAGTTTGTACCGCACATCCCTGACGCCGGCCATCAAGCCTGCCGCAAAAATTTTAAGCAGCCTGGATAGCCGGCAAATCCAGGAGCTGGAGCAAAACCTTGCCGAAGAAAACACAAAACAGCAGCGGGAAGAAACCGATATGGGTCGCGATGCATACCTGGATAAACGCGCGTATAAAACCCTGAATTTCCTGGAAGGATTGGTCGGAAACATGAGTCGCGAACAACGGCAACGGGTGAAGGAAATGAGCCGCCACCTGCCGCTGATCAGGAGCACCTTTATCGAGCAACGGGCAAGTAATCAGGGCCGGCTGATAAAACTGTTGGGCGACAACGCCGGCGCAGACAAGCTCGCCTCGTTCATGTCGTTGTGGACCCTGACTCCCGATGCGACCAGAACAGCGCAACAACAGCGTGATATCCATGCTTTCGAGACAGCCTCAGATGAAATGATCGCGAACATCCAGGGGATGCTGACCCCCCGGCAGAAAAACCATCTGCACAAAGAGATATCAGGTTACATTGATGAATTGCAGAATCTCACCACCGACAAGAAGGCTGCAAGTGGCGCATCCCGCCAACAATCGGGTCCGCCTTGATGCAAGCCGGAGGAGCATGCATGGATTTTAAGGCGCTAATGATTTTCATCGCGGCCGGTTTCCTGAGCGCTTCCGCGCTTGCCCGGGAAGAGGTGGCACCGAATGCCCCTGCTCAAGATGGCAAGGCGCAACCCGCAGCGGCCGCCCCCCCGCCCGGGCTGCCTCTGTGGGAGGCCGGATTGTTCGGCATAGCCATCACGCAGCCCGCATATCCGGGTTCGGAACAGCACGTGAGCCGTGTGCTGGGCCTGCCATATCTCATCTATCGCGGCAAGTATTTGCGCGCCGAGCGTGGCGGTGTCGGATTGCGCGCTCTAAAGACACCGCGCATCGAAGTCGATGTGGGTTTCGCCGCCTCATTGGGCTCGCGTTCATCCGACATCGCGGCCAGACGGGGCATGACTGACCTTGGCACGATGATCGAATTTGGTCCGCGGTTGAAAATCAAGCTGGGAGATATTGCCAACGGCCACAGCCAGTCCCGCTTGCAATTCCCGGTACGTGAAGTAATCGATATCAGCAATGGCTTTGTTTCGCGCGGGATCGCTTTCGAGCCTGAATGGGTGACCGGCACGCGCCTGCCGAGGCACTGGTTCGTCTCCACCAATCTGGGCGCAATATTCGGCGACACAAAGCTGGGCAACACCTATTACGGCGTGGCACCGGGCGAAGCCACCGCCACGCGAAATAGCTATGCCGCCAGGAGCGGATTGATCGCGCTGCGCGCGGGCCTGACTGCGGCGCATGCGCTTACACCCGATGTGCGCATGTTTTACAGCTTCAGGTTCGAGTCATTGGCCGGAGCAGCCAATCGTGACAGTCCGCTGGTTCGGCGCAATCTCGGCTGGGGTGCGGGTATCGGTCTATCCTGGGCACTGGGGCGCTCAGAGCAGAGCACCGACGAATAGGTTTTGCATGATTGCAGACCCCGGGTATAAAGAAGCGCGACGTTAAACGGAATGCACACCATTGCATTTGCCGCACATGCCGCCGAAATTTCATACTCGACTAATTTGCTATACTTGCGCCAGTAAATAATTAAAACGCATGTCCCCGGAGTTATCTTGCCACACCAACACGAAAACAATGTCGCCCCGATCAATAAAGCGCACAGCGGACTGATCAGGGCACTACGCAACTTGCTGCCGCCGGAATCCGTACTGGTCGATGCGGAGGATCTGCGTCCGTTCGAATGCGACGGGCTGGCAGTATATCGACAGTTGCCCATGGTCGTGGTGCTGCCGGAAACCATAGAACAGGTGCAAAGCATCATGCGTTTGTGCCATGCGCAGCAGATCCCGGTGGTGGCGCGTGGTGCCGGCACGGGCCTGTCCGGCGGCGCACTGCCTCTGGCCGAAGGCGTGCTGTTGAGCCTGGCAAAATTCAGGAATATTCTGAACATAGATGCCGATAACGCGATGGCTACCGTGCAGCCCGGGGTGCGCAATCTGGCGATATCCGAAGCGGCGGCAGCCTATGGCATGTATTACGCGCCCGATCCCTCGTCGCAGATCGCCTGCACCATAGGCGGTAATGTCGCGGAAAATTCCGGCGGCGTGCATTGCCTGAAATATGGCCTGACGGTGCACAACATCCTGATGCTGAAAGTGGTCACCGCGGAAGGTGAGCTGCTCACCATCGGTGCCGAGACGCTCGATTCTCCCGGCTATGATCTGTTGGCGCTGATGGCCGGTTCAGAGGGCATGCTGGGCATCATCGTCGAGGTTGCCGTCAAATTACTGGCCAAGCCGGAACGCGCGCAGGTGGTGCTGGCGGCCTTCGATGATGTGGTCAAGGCGGGCGAGGCGGTCGGTGCAATCATCGCCGCCGGCATCATCCCCGCCGGACTGGAAATGATGGACAAGCTCGCCATCCAGGCGGCGGAAGATTTCGTGCACGCCGGTTATCCGCGGGACGCCGAGGCGATCCTGCTGTGCGAACTGGACGGCACCCATGCCGAGGTTTCCGAGTACATCGCGCTGGTGCGCAAGATATTGACCGACAGCGGTGCGACCGAAGTGCGCACCGCAACCGATGAAGCGGAGCGTCAACTGTTCTGGAAGGGACGCAAATCTGCCTTTCCCGCCGTGGGCCGGATCTGTCCGGATTATTACTGCATGGACGGCACGATACCGCGCCGCCAGTTGCCGCATGTGCTGCGCCGCATCAGTGAGATGTCGGTGGAATACGGTTTGGCAGTCGCCAATGTGTTCCATGCCGGGGACGGCAATCTGCATCCGCTGATCCTGTTCGATGGCAACAAGGAAGGCGAACTCCATCGCACCGAGGAATTCGGCCAGCGCATCCTGCAACTCTGTGTGGAGGTCGGCGGCACCATCACCGGCGAGCACGGCGTCGGCATGGAGAAGATCGACCAGATGTGCGTCCAGTTCAACAGTGCGGAATTGACCCAGTTCCATGCCATCAAGGTCGCATTCGATCCGTCCGGCCTGCTCAATCCCGGCAAGGCCGTCCCGACCCTGCACCGCTGCGCGGAATTCGGCGCGATGCATGTACATCACGGACAACTGCCGCACCCCGAACTGGAGCGCTTCTAATGACACCCGCGCCCATGAGTGAAACCGACAACAGCGCTGCGCTACAGCAACAGGTGCTGGACGCGTTTCAGAACACGACGCCACTCAACATTTACGGAAGCGGCAGCAAGGCTTTTCTCGGCAATGCAGTCCAGGGACAGGCTATCGATGTCACCGGACACACTGGCATCGTCGAGTACGATCCGCGCGAATTGGTACTGACGGCGCGCAGCGGCACAACGCTCCGCGAGATTGAAGCCGCGCTGTCCGAAGCCGGACAGATGCTGCCGTTCGAGCCGCCGCATTTCGGTGACGATGCGACGCTGGGCGGCACCATCGCCTGCGCATTGTCCGGCCCGCGCCGTCCCTACAGCGGATCGGCGCGCGATTTCGTGCTGGGCTGCAAGATGCTGAACGGCCGCGGCGAGATACTGCGTTTCGGCGGTCAGGTGATGAAGAACGTCGCGGGCTACGATGCTTCGCGCCTGATGGCCGGCGCACAGGGCACGCTGGGCCTGTTGCTCGATGTCAGCCTGAAGGTGCTGCCCCGCCCGGCTGCCAGTATCACCGTGACCAGAGTTTGCAGCCCGGAAGGTGCGATCTCCAGCATGTGCGATTTGTTGGGCAAACCGCTTCCGGTGGATGGCACATGCTTTCACGGTGAACAATTGTATATACGCATCTCCGGCAGCGCCCAGGCCGTCCAGGAAGCACGCGGCAAGATAGCCGGTGATGTGCTCCCGGATGCGGATGCCTTCTGGCATGCGCTGCGCGAGCATCAACTGCCATTTTTCATGCGTAGCGGCGCGCTGTACCGCATCGTGGTCAAACCCGCGACTCCGCCATTGAACATCGAGGGGGCATGGCTGCTGGACTGGGGCGGTGCACAGCGCTGGTTGTACAGCAATGAAGAACCGGCATCGGTTCGCCATCGTGTCGCAGGCGTTGGCGGCCATGTCACGGTGTTTCGCGGTGGTGCACAAGGTGATGCAATATTCCAACCACTATCCGGGCCGCTGCAGACCATACACCAGCGGCTCAAGACCAGTTTCGACCCGAAAGGTATTTTCAATCGCGGCCGACTTTACGACCATCTATAGCATGCAAACCACCATTTCATTGCAATCCCTGAACCATCCCGATATTGCAGAAGCCAATACCATTCTGCGCACCTGCGTGCATTGCGGATTCTGTACCGCGACCTGCCCGACCTATCAGTTGCTGGGATCTGAACTGGACAGCCCGCGCGGCAGAATTTATCTGATCAAGGAGATGCTGGAGACAGAACAGGCCAGCGCCAAGACCCGTTTGCATCTGGATCGCTGCCTGACCTGCCGTTCCTGCGAAACCACCTGCCCTTCCGGCGTGCGCTATGGGCGCCTGATCGATATCGGCCGCGAGAGGGTCGAAGCGCTGGCACCGCGTTCCCTGTACCAGAAGATGTTGCGCAAAGCCATGCTCGCGGTCATCCCCTACACTGCGCGCATGGCGGTTGTGCTGGGATTGGCGCGCATATTCCGCCCGCTGCTGCCGGCAGAACTGCAGAAAAAAATTCCGGTCAAACAAACCGCAACAGCGACACCGGCGACATCCCACGCACGGCGCATGCTGGTGCTTGAAGGCTGCGTCCAACCGCTGGGCACGCCCAACACCAATGCGGCAGCGACACGCGTGCTCGACCGGCTCGGTATCTCGCTGATCAGCGCACAGGGTACCGGTTGCTGCGGCGCACTAAACCAGCATCTGTCCGACAGCGAGGGCGCGCGCAACATGATGCGCCGCAACATCGACGCATGGTGGCTGCATGTCGAGAACGGTGCCGAGGCCATCGTCATGACCGCCAGCGGCTGCGGATTGATGGTAAAGGACTACGGCCATGCATTGAAAGATGATGCTGCCTATGCAGCAAAGGCAGCGCGCATCAGCGCACTGACACGCGATCTTAGTGAAATTATTTCGGCTGAAGTCATATCCGGCGAAATCCTGGACAGCGCCAAGCTGGATACCTTTGCCCGTATCGGACAGGGCAGGCGCGTCGCCTACCATTCATCCTGCACCCTGCAGCACGGCCAGAAGCTCGGCGGAACGGTGGAAGCAATACTGCGTCACTGCGGTTATGAACTTGCGCCGGTCGCGGACAGCCATCTGTGTTGCGGCGCGGCAGGGTCATATACTTTGCTGCAACCCAAGCTTTCCGGGCAATTGCGGGACAACAAGCTGGCTGCGCTGCAGGCAGGTAAACCGGAGCTGATCGTCTCCGCCAATGTCGGTTGCCAGATGCATCTGGCCAGTGCCAGCGGTGTGCCGGTCAAACACTGGATAGAGTTGCTGGAGTAATTGATGAATAGACCAATACTGATTTGAAACAAGAGGGGATCGGTGCGGGGCGCTGTGTAATGGCCTGCTGATGATTCAATGCATGGCACATAAAAAACCGCCCCTGACAGGCGGTTTTTTTATCCACATCCGGAATCCGATCCGGATATCCGAAAAAATTAGAGGTAAATTACTGCGGGGAAAACAGCGATTGCCAGCACCAGCACCAGCCATTCTATATTGTGTCGCGCCAGAAAGCCGGTGAAATGCATAACAAGTATGGCGATGGCAGCGAGATAAAATAGTGCTATTGGTATCATTTTTTATTCCTTCCCTTAGTAGTGGCAGCCGTCTGCTGCTTCCTGATAAAAATGAAAATATCGATGTCGCACGCCACACTGGCCCCACGCGGGCTCATGCTTACCACTGCAACAACTGGCAAATCGGATAATACCTGATGTTGCATCAGGTATCCACGTCGTTTTCCGGGTCGGCTATTCCATCGTTTCCGCGGTATCGATCCCCGCTAATGTAATGATCCATGCCGCCACCGCAAGACGATTTTATGCGGCGGTCTCAACCATTTTTCACAAGGAAATACAGGACAAACATAAACACGCCCGCCAATAATGAAATCACTATTTTCATGGTTCGCTCAGTCCGTTTTTTTTGCATGACAAAAAGTCTATTTTCCAAGTCGTCCAAAATAAATCCCTTTCATAAGTTTTATTGACTGATCCAAACGCTGCTCTCCGCTATTATGAACCACCCGCCTATCTTACTGAAGTCTGTGCTGCATGTTTTTATTCCGGCACAAGATCCATAACCTGCATTCAAAATCAACATTTGATCTTGACGGTCCGGCTTCGTACCCGTTATGTTCCCGGGTAGCAGGATATTGCTTTTGCTGATAGATTGCCGCCCCATGTGCCCGCGGTTCCTGGATTTTCCCGGTCGGATATCCGGCTCACTTGCTTAGAAAGTGGATGAAGTATGTTTTGGCGTTTAATGCTGGTTGCGGTGGAGGTTCTGGTGATCACCATCTGGGATTACAAAATGTCCGGGACATATTATTCCCTGGACGTACTGTATTGCCTGCCGATCATTCAGGCCTCGCATATAGGTGCGATTCGCGCCATGCGCCACTCCGACACGCAGTTGGCTGCACTGGTGGGAGTGATTACTGCAGTTGCATGGAGTATTGCCGAGGCGGCCGTTGTTTGGCCGAATTATCCGCTGGGCGCCTTGACGGTGAACATTGTTACCCGCAGCGTCACATTTACAGTTCTTGGCCGGGTGTTGGCCCGACTCTGGAAGGCCAGGGCTTACTCCCACAAGGATGCTTTGACCGGCCTGGCCAATCGCCTGGAATTTACCGAAAAGTTTTCGAGCGAGCAGATGCGCAGTGAACGGTCCAACAAACCCTACTCCATGCTGTTCATCCGCATCGACCAGCTCAGGACGCTGAATGATCTCCGGGGTCGCCGTGTCGCAGACGCAGTATTGAAAGCCCTGTCGGGAATTTTCAACTGCAATTCCAGGAACATCGATACTGCTGCGCGCATCAAAAAGGATGAGTTCGCAATATTATTCCCGGAAACAGATGAATATATCTGCGGAGTATTGGCATTAAGGATCAGGTCGGCCGCTGACAGGATGTTTCAGGCGGAAGGCTGGTCAATAACCCTGTCCATTGTTCACATAACGGTAATCGGCTCGGAAAAAAGTATTGATGATGTATTCGAGGCGGTCGAAGAAAAAATGAATGCGATCGAGATTCAGAACACCGATCTGTGGGAATGAATGTAACAATGCCGGGTATCCCGCCTAACAGTTAACCGTACCTGGGTTCTGTCTATCCTTATCCCGGACCGCAGCCCGCATCAGTCCGCATCATCAGAATTTTCCCGCCCACGTCCGTATCCCCTGCATGATCATTTCCACGGCGATGGTTCCGACATACAGTGCCGTAATGCGCCCGGCGACCTCAATGTATTTTTTTATGATGGGTTCATGGCGTGGCCGCGCGAAGTCGTGTATTGCCTTGAGGGCGAGCATGATCCCCACAGAAATAAGTACAGCAATAATGATAGTGGCACTGGCATACAGTGCTTCATGCCTCTTGCCGATGACCACGCTGGCGCTGATCGTGCCGGGACCAATCAATACAGGCATCGCAATCGCACCCGCAAGACCCGGTGATTCTCCTTTTAGCGCCGTGATCGCGTTCGGCCCGTTAAAGACGAACTGCAACCCGATGAGAAGAAAGATCACGCCGCCGAATATCTGGAAAGAGGCAAATTGCGCCTGAATGATGTTGGAGAATATGACATCGCCGAGTATCGCGAAACTGCAAAATACCGCCGTGGCGATGAGGCTGCCATGGATCAATACCTTAGCGAAGCGTTTTTGATCCAGCTTCTCGACCATGTCGACAAGATAAATGATAACCAGGAAGGGATTGAGCAGGGCCAGCATCAGAACTGCAGATTTTATAAGTTCGCTCATATTTTTTACCGTTTGACGATAATCTTCTTTGACCGCAGAGTCATCCTGCTACCACTGCCCGTTTTGGCAAACTGCTGAAAAGCGCGGGTGACAACACAAGCAATCCGGCCAGAATTCCCGGCATCCCTTCGTAGACAGCATTTTGCCATCCTATATAACGCCATAGCGTTGCAACTGCCAGGCCGGCAAATATCGCGATGATGCTCGCTCTGGGGCCGGGCTTGCCGCCCAGTGCCAGCACGATCAGCAACGGTGCGAATGCACTGGCCAGACCGGACCACGCCATGATGACCAGACTGAATACGCTCTGCTGGTTGAGCAATGCCCATAACAGTGAGGCCAGCGTAATTCCGGCGGTACCGGCTTTCAGCACCCTGGTATTTTCAATCCGGTGCGGGAGCAGGTCGTGGGTCAGTGCGGACGAACAGCTGAGTATCAGCGAGTCCGCCGTCGAAATTGTCGCCGCAAATATCCCGGCGAGGATCACGCCGACCAGCGCCGGCGGCAGTAATTGCATGGCCATTGTCGGCAGCGCCAGTTCCGCATCGAACGATCCGGGATCGGAAAGATAGATGCGCGACAACAAACCGACACTGGTCGCCATCAAATAGAAAATCGTGAACCACAGGTAGTACCACAGCCGCGCCCGGTTCATTTTGCCGGCATCGTTAAGGGTCATGAACCGGACCATGATGTGCGGTTGCCCGACTACCGACAATCCGGCAAATCCCCAGCTGACGGCAAATATCACCCCGCCGACAAAACCCGGCACCACCAGATCCTTGGGAAACCAGTCCATGAAACCGGGCACTTCGTTCATCTGCCCGATCGCAATGCCAACCCCGCCAAGATGGGATATCGCGGTAAACAACAGCAAACCCATCGCAATGATCATGACGACCGACTGGGCTGCATCCGTCCAGATCGACGCGCGTATCCCGCCGGAAAAACAGTAGCCTACCACCAGTACCGCGC
>JBDTCC010000021.1:0-15267 GCA_039923775.1 Gallionella sp.
ATCAGCGAGACCGCCGCGATCGGCGCGAACGCGGTACCGGGTTCCTCGATCTGCAACCTGCCGCTGCGCAGGAAGCGCCGCAGCTTTTCCCACACCAGCGGGTCGGCCAGCAGGTCGCGCAGATGCAGCATCAGGAAACCGCCGTGCGCGCGGTGCAGGCTGCCGGCGCGGATGCGTGAAAAATCGGTCATCAGCACATCGCTTTCGGACTGGTATTCGATGCTGCCGAACAGCGAACGGAACAGGGGATTGTCTTCAAAGATTACCGGCGCACCGCCCAGGCCGTCGTTGTCCACCACCAGGTTGACCCGGTAGCGCGACAACAAAGTACCCAGCGCCTCGCGCCGGATTCGGTCGTCGCTGTCGGCAATCTTGAACAGCTCCAGATTTTCGAGCACGTCGTGCATGACCTGATCCAGATATGCGCCGAGCTTCACCGCATCCTTGATCTGCTTTTTAAGTTCGTCGCGAATCTTCTGCAGTTCGCGATCCAGCAGCGGCTTCACCACCTGGCGCCGCATAGCCGCCAGCGCTTCGTTCATCACCCGTTCCAGCGGATGGATCTTTTCGAGGTAGCGTGCAATCTCCGCGCGCAGTTCCTGCTCGGCCAGCGCGATATTCGCGCGGCGTTCCTTCGGCAACGCAAGCACCTCGTCCTCGGTATAGGCGAGACTTTTTTTCCCGAGTAGCGTGAACAGTATGTGTCCGGTTTTGCGGTGCATCGTGAAGCTGCGCGCCTCGGCAAAAGCCTCGAGTTCGGCGTAAGCCTTGTCTTCTGCTGTTTTGTAGGTCTTTTCGATGTGTTCGCTTTCGGTTTTGAAATCCTGCCCGTCGAGACGTTGCGGTATTTCCGTCTGCAGTAATTTCATCATCCGCGCCATCAGTTGCCGCAGCAGTTTTCCCTGCCCGGCGGGCAGGCGCAGTGCGCGCGGCCGCTCAGGTGCATCGAAGTTGTACAGATAGCACAGGTCGGGCGGAACCGCCTTGCGCGCGGCGACAGCCTGCATCGCCTGCCTGAGCAACGAGGAACGTCCGCTGCCGACCTCGCCCAGCACGAACAGGTTGTAATCCGGCTGGTCCATTCCGAGTCCGAAGTGCGCGGCCACTTCCGCGCGCTCCTGGCCTATCCACGGCAGCGTCTGCCCGAGCAATTCGGATGTGTCGGCGAAGCCCAGGATATCGGGGTCAATGGTGAGGCGAAGTTCGGCGGGATTCAGTTTTTGGATGGGCATTTTTTATCACAGAGAAACAGTGTATTTAGCCAATTGTAACCATTAACCGGATAAAAGCAGTTGCAACTTGTCTGTGAAACTTATAGCCGGGCCCGCTCCTGCAAACGGCTAATCCAACCCGTGAGCTTTAACCAGTGCAGCCATCGCCTCTGCATCGCACAGCTCACTACTATTCAATCCTTCTATAACACTCGCCTGGTTTTGCGCGGGCTGGTTCTGGCTCACTTTCCATTTGCCGGTCAACCGGGTAACGACGATCTCGAAGCCGACGATGCTGCTTATCAGTTTTTTGGTGTATTCGTGCGGTGCATCCGATACGGCCCACGGTTTTGCAAAGGCAGCTTCATTGTGCGCGGTGAGCGCTTCGAGTTGATCGCGCACCCAGCTTGCATCGTCGATGATGCGCAGCGCGCCATATGCATGCACGACGGCGTAATTCCAGGTGGGCACGACTTTGCCGTTTTCCGGTTTGGTGGCGTACCAGCCCGGCGTGATGTAGCTGTCCGGTCCGTGAAATATCGCCAGCACCTCGACGTCCTTTGCGAAATCGCTCCAGAATGGATTAGCGCGCGCAACATGGCCGCGCAGGGTGCCGAATGGTAAGGGCTCATCTGCGAGGTGCAGGGGGATGTGGTTTGCATTGAGTCCGGAGGAAGACAGTGTTACCAGAGTCGCCAAAGGATGCGTGCGCATCAGTTCGTGCATGACCTCGGTGCGCGGCTCGTCGAAATGTTTGGGGATGTACATGGTGGTGGGCGGCTTACATTAGTTGTAAGGTGCTTTTATTGCTCATACGTGAGATCAAGTCAACTTCGCCGTGAGATGCCCGGTAATCATGCACTTTCGTGTTAATAACCTGAGACTTGGGCGGACACTTTATTTTTTGGATTTCCGGATTTTCGATTTTGCAACGATCACACGATTTCTGCCTTCCGCCTTTGCGCGATATAGCGCTTCATCTGCTGCCTGAATCAGGCTTTTCTTGCTATCAACGCTCGTATCGAAACCCGCCACACCAATGCTGATACAGACATGAATTGTTTGATTCCTGCCGGAATCATCAGGGAAATTGATCTGAAATGATTCAACGAGTTTACGGAGATGTTCTGCGACCAATGCAGCCCCGTCGATGCCGGTATTGGTACAAATCACCAGAAATTCTTCCCCGCCATAGCGTGCGACAAAATCCGGCTCTCGCAGTGTGGATTTGACCAGGCCGGCCAGTGTGAACAGGACGACATCCCCGGCCTGGTGGCCACGGGTGTCGTTAACCCGTTTGAAATAGTCGATGTCGAGCATCAGGACGGACAGGGGGAGTGAGTATCTTTTTGATCGTGCAACTTCCTCATCAAGGCGGCGATCCAGATAGCGGCGGTTGTAAATCCTGGTCAGCGGATCGGTATCGTTCTCGGTTTCAAGCAGATCTATTCGCCGCAAGTCGACAGCGGTTTGCAACGAAAGGTTGATGGTCAGCCACACGAACATGGCGCCGAACAGAAATGTGCCGGAAACGATAAGTTCGTACCATTTGAACGGTTGGCCCCAAAGTATCACGATGTAGCCCAGGTAACCGGCAATGAACAGGAGAACCAGCCCATACATGAAAAACCACTTATTCCGTATCGATCCGGCAGGGAGCAATGCAGTCAACTGGTGCAGCGGGACAAGCGCTGCCACCAGGATGGCGAAGCCGAGTATGACCAGTGTGACGGGAAGGTAAGAAATCATGGCCGGATATCAGGATTACTTATTTAATGAGTGGACGCTACCATTGGGGGTGTAAGAATTTTTGTGTGAACGGTCATTTGGCAGGAAACTGTCCTAAAGCGATAGTTTGCTTCACCACTCAAAGCAGACTCATGGTAATTCACAAGTCTTCAATCTGCCTAATGCTGCGGTTATGTTTGTTGTAAGGTGCTTTTATTGCTCATACGTGAGATCAAGTCAACTTCGCCGTGGGATGCATGGTAATCATGCCGGTTCGTATTGATAACCAGCGACTTGGCTGGCGTAGTTTGCCGACTTAGTCGGATGACTATGCAAAGCCGTTTGACAGTATAGTCGAATGGCTATAAGCAATCACTTGGCAGCTTGCTACCTTAGTGAGATGACTAGTAGTTCCATTTTAATGAGGGCTCTCTACTTCTTCGCCCCCATCCCCAACGCCCTCAACCTCCCTTGTTCCAGTTCCGCTGCATCCGGCTCAACCAGCCAGCCCTGCAGATTGTCCATCACCAGATCGGTCAGCGCGTGCATCCAGTTGTTGCGTTCGTTGAGGCAGGGGATGTAGTGAAATTCACCACCGCCCGCCCGCAGGAAATCCTTCTTGCCTTCTATCGCGATTTCTTCGAGCGTTTCCAGGCAATCGGCGACGAAGCCGGGACAGACCACGTCCACGCGTTTGGTTTTTTGTTTGCCGAGTTCGACCAGCGTCGCGGTGGTATAGGGCTTGATCCATTCCGCCTTGCCGAAGCGCGACTGGAAGCTGACCGCATATTGTTCGGGCTTCAGGCCGAGTTCCTGTGCCAGCAGGCGTCCGGTTTTGTGGCATTCGCAGTGGTAGAAATCGCCTTTGTCCAGGGTGTACTGGGGAACGCCGTGGAAGCTCATCACCAGTTTTTCCGGGCGGCCGTGTTTCATCCAGTAGTCATTGATGTTGCCGGCCAAGGCCTTGATGTAGCCTGGGTTGTCGTGAAAATTCCGTATCGTTCGTATCGCCGACATGCTGCGCATCTTGCCCAGTGCGCGGAATACCAGGTCGAACACGGTGGCGGTGGAACTGGCCGCATATTGCGGATACATGGGCACGACCAGGATGCGCCGACAATTCTGTGCCTTGAATTTTTGTATTACCCCGGCAATGGACGGGTTGCCGTAGCTCATCGCGTAATCCACCACGAAAGGTGCCTTGGTACGCTGACCCAGATAGCCTTGCAGTAGCGCCGATTGCTTTGCGGTATGGACACGCAACGGGGAGCCTTCGGGCATCCATATCTTGGCATATTTTGCGGCAGATTCTTTCGGGCGGGTATTGAGGATGATGCCATTGAGGATCATCCACCATATGGCCCTGGGGATTTCCACCACGCGCGGATCGCTGAGGAATTCTTTCAAATAGGGACGCACGGCCTTGGCGGTCGGTGCATCGGGTGTGCCGAGGTTGACCAGCAGGATGCCGGTCCGAGCGGGTGTGCCGTGTGCAAAAGCGGGTTCGATCTGGTAGCTCATGGGTGCGATTCTCTGTAGGTTGATATTGCCTGTTTTAGTTCTGCGGGCTTTAATTTTGCGACAGGGCGTTGCCGAGTAGTCGCGCGGTGATGTCGACGATGGGGATGACGCGCTCGTAGTCCATGCGCTTCGGACCGACCACGGCGAGCGTGCCGACGACCCGGCCGTCGGCAGAATAAGGAGCGGTGATCACGCTGCACTCGTCCAGCGAGGCCAGCCCGGATTCGCTGCCGACAAAGATATGGATACCCTGACCGCGGCGGCCTGCTTCGAGCAGTTGCAGCAGTTCGGTTTTCTTCTCGAACAGGTTGAACAGTCCGCGCAGACGACCCATGTCGGCGGAAAGGTCGTCAACATTCAGCAGATTGTGTTCCCCGCTGATGACGTAGTCGCCATCCTGTTTCGCTTCGGCGGCATCGCCTGCGGCCAGCGCAGCGGCCATCAGCGCGCTCATGTCCTGGTGCAGTTGCCGCAATTCACCTTGCAGCCTGTCGCGGATCTGCGAGAAGCTGCAACCGATGTAATTCTGGTTGAGGAAGTTGCCCGCCTCGGAGAGTTGCGACTGGGTGTAGTCGCGGTCCAGCAGCAGCACGCGGTTCTCGACTTCCCCATCCGGCATCACGATGATCAGCAGCACGCGTTTTTCGCCCAGCCGCAGGAATTCGATCTGGCGCACCGTGATCGCGCTGCGTTTTACCGTGGCAACCACGCCGGCGAAATGCGTCAGTTCGGAGAGTATGTTGGATGCCTGCGAGATCAGGCGTGACGGGTTGTCCGGCTGCAGCTTGGATTCCATCTGCCGCAGGTGCGCGTTGTCCAGCGGCTTGGTGGTCAGCATTGTGTCGATGAACAAACGATAGGCCAGGCCGGTTGGAATACGCCCCGCCGAGGTGTGCGGGCTGCTGACCAGGCCGACGTCTTCCAGTTCGGACATCACATTGCGGATGGTTGCCGAACTGATCTCCAGCCCGGAATGCTGCAGCAATGCGCGCGAACCGACCGGCTGTCCTTCGCTGATGTAGCGTTCCACCAGAGTCTTGAGCAGGATTTGGGCGCGTTCGTTGAGCATAAGTCTGATTCTACCATTTACGATGCGATGCCCAACCGACTTTAAAGACTGCCGCGGAGGCCTGAGAGCGGTTTGGCGGCAAGGTTGCATCAAGCTGGAATATTAGCCTCAGTCAATGCCTAGCATAAAAATGTCAAATCGCGCATATAAAAAACTTTGTATTTTGCAGAAGAAGTTATAAATTTTGCAGAAAAAATTGTAAGTAAAGGTTGAACTTTTGGCATAATAGTAGATCAACGACGCTTCACTTAAATAGGGAGTCATGGATGTTGCGCACAATTTTTTCATTCGGTCTGGTGATCGTAACCTTCAGTCTGGCGTTGAATTCGGCATTCGCGGAAACGCCTGCCGAGGTGCTGGATACAATAAAAGTCGAGGCATCGGCCACGCCGGGTTTTCACGGATTTTCGGCCGCGAACGGGGAGAGTTTTTTCAAGACCAAACATTTGCACAATTTGAGCTGTTCATCTTGCCACACCGACAACCCTGCAGCAGAGGGCAAGCATGCCGAGACCGGTAAGCTCATCAAGCCGATGGCGCCTGCCGCGAATCCGGAGCGTTTCACCGACATGAAAAAAGTCAAAAAATGGTTCAGGCGCAATTGCAACGATGTGCTTGACCGCGAATGTACCGCGCAGGAAAAGGGCGATGTACTCGCATACCTGTTGACCGTAAAATAATAGAGGATTGCCATGCTGTTCAAATATAAAAAGCTTTCCCCGATGCTGCTCGCTGCCATGTTGGCCATGGTCGCAATAATGTCTGTTGCACACGTTTCAAACGCCCGTGCCGACGATGACGATGATGAAGACTCGGGACATCGGCCGGCGATCGTGGATGCAAAATGGGTCACCGAATGCAGCGCCTGTCACGTTGCCTATCCGGCACGATATCTTCCCGCCGAGTCGTGGCGTGCGGTCATGTCGGGACTGGACAAGCATTTCGGCAGCAATGCCAGTCTCGATCCCGCAACCACCAGGGAAATAACGGCTTACCTGGAAAAGAATGCCAGCAGGCGCAAGGTATCGGGCAAGCCGGTATTGCGCATCACCGAAACCCGCTGGTTCAAGTCCGAACACCGTGAAGTTGCCGTGCGGCACTGGAAAAGTCCCAAGGTCAAGAGCCCATCCAATTGCGGGGCTTGCCATACCGCCGCGGACAAAGGTGATTTCAGCGAGCGGCATGTCAGGATTCCCAAATAGAAAGCAAACATCATGATTCGACGTATTCTGGTGTGGGACGTGCCCACGCGGGTTTTTCACTGGCTGCAGGCATTGGCTTTCGGGGGCGCATATCTGCTGGCGTTTTCCGAGCGTTTTCGCGATTATCATGATGCGCTGGGCTACATCCTGCTGGGTTTGCTGGTGTTCCGGTTGCTGTGGGGATTTGCCGGCACACGCTATGCGCGTTTCGGTTCATTCCTGTTCTCGCCGCGTGAAATCGTGGCCTATCTCGGCTCGATGATCAAAGGCAAGCCGGGGCATTATCTGGGGCACAATCCGGCGGGAAGCGTGTCAGTCTGGCTGCTGCTGGGAGTGGGGCTGTTTATATGCATGACCGGGGTGATGTCGCTGCAGAATGACGCGGGCGATCTGGTAATCGGGATGCACGGACTCGCGACCAATGTCATGCTGGGTGTGATTGCGCTGCATCTGGTCGGCGTGCTGATGAGCAGCATCCTGCATCGCGAAAATCTGGTGCGGGCCATGTTCACCGGTTACAAATCAGCGGAGACGGAAGTGGGTATCCGACGCGCTTATCCGTGGTTGGGTTTTTTGATGGTTGTTGTGGTTGTGGTATTCTGGTTCGTGTATGTGAGGCACCCGCTTGGATAGATCCGGTGTATAGGATTGACAAGTTGTGCTGCGGAAAAATAATCAGTTTAAAAGGGGTAATGCATGACATGCAGAATCAAGTTTGGCAATGCTGTTGCTGGTATATGCTTGGCGGCTTCTTCGGGGATGGTTTATGCGCAGGGTACGGCGGCGAATCTTGAGCTGCCGACCGATGCAAGCATTTATACCAGAAACGCCGCTTCGTTAAATTCGACATCGTTCAATTCTTCGCCATATCTGCTGGCGGCAAACCAGAATGATGCCGCCGTTCAGGGAAAGCCGGATCTGATGCCGGCAACTCCGGCACCGGAATATTCGCCCCCCTGGCTGACGGGAAGAAAGGCCCACCAATATCTGGGCCTGGGAACCCTGGTGTTCGCGGGATTGACGGCATTGTCGTCGCCTGGCGAAGGATGTGAACACAACTGCCCGGCAGTAACCGCGCCAAGGCAGACATCGGGCACCACCCACACGAGGTTTGCGCGCACCACCGCAGTATTGGCCGTGGCCACGGTGATCACCGGGCTGATATATCACTGGGATGACTTCCACCTGGAAGACGGATTTTCCGATCCGGATAACCAGCACGTGATGTTGGCCGGTACCGGTGCGCTGTTGATGTTGTATGCGATCAACAAGTCGGCAAAGTCCTCTGTGCCCACAAGTCACGCAGGCCTTGCCGAATTGGGCGCGGCGTCGATGCTTGTGGCCGTTAAATTGACTTGGTAACGGGGTATGATGATGCAGAGAAAATGGAAAATCACGGCATTGCTGGCTGTTACGCTGTTAACGGGCAATGTCTATGCAAGCGCGGCCGAATATTCGCTGGATAATGACTTTTTGTCCTGGTTGTTTGACTTTCAGCGCACCAAAGGTGTGAAGCCGGTCAGCGACAAACAGTATCAGGAGGAATGCGGGGCGTGTCACTTTGCCTATCAACCCGGCTTGTTGCCGGCAAAATCCTGGGAAGCGCTGCTGAATGACAAGGCGTTGCGCAATCATTTCGGGGCCAACGCCGAGCTCGACAAGGATGCGTTGAAAGATATCCGGGATTACGCAATAAGAAATTCAGCGGGTAATTCCTGGTACAAACAATCGCGCAAGATCGCTGTTGCTACAGAAAATGGGCCGACTCCACTGCGTATCACCGACCTGCATTATATTTCCCGCAAGCACCACGAAATTCCGGAAAAAATGATTCAGGGCAACAAGGATGTGAAGTCGCTGAGTTTCTGTGACAAGTGCCACACGCAGGCAGCGAAGGGTGTCTATGATGCGGATACCGTGAATATTCCGCATTACCCTAACTGGGATGGCTGGTTTAACAAGTAGTATGGCTCAAGGTTGAAGGTTGACAGCCCCCGACCCTGACCCTACATTGGGCCTCTCTTTTCGATTCGTGAAAAATCCACATGAAGCCCAGCGTTCTACTACTTGTGCTTGCATCCGCTCTCGGCGGTTGCGGCAAGGGAACTGCCCCATCGACAACAGCCGATCCCGCCAATACTGATTCGGCCAAAACAGAACGTCCGGCGCTGACGCTGGTGGTCGGTTCGGTCGCATCCGATAGCGCCAATATTTATAGCGGTGAAATTCGTGCCCGCCATGAGACACAACTGGGCTTTCGCATCGGCGGGAAGATCATCGCGCGCCCAGTGGATGCAGGTGCGCGGGTCAGGGCGGGACAGGTGCTGGCGCGACTCGACCCCGCGGATTCCAGTTTGCAGGCAAGTTCGGCACAAGCGCAATATCAGTTGGCCGTCGCGGATGCTGAACGTTACCGCGAATTACGCAGCAAGAACTTCGTCAGCCAATCAGCGCTGGATGCAAAGGAAGCGGCACTTAAAGCCGCTGCCGCCCAGGCCGGATTGACCGGCAACCAGACTGCGTACTCCGAGTTGCGTGCCGATCATGCCGGCGTGATCGCCGCGACTCTGGCGGAAGTGGGCCAGGTGGTCGGCGCCGGTCAGCCGGTGCTGCGTCTGGCGCAGGATGGCGAGCGCGAAGTGGCGATCGCGATACCTGAAACGGAATTTTCCGGTCTTAAGATCGGTGCGCCGGCCGATGTGACGCTGTGGTCGGATAACCGCCAGGGGAAACACTACAAGGGGCGCCTGCGCGAGTTGTCTCCGTCTGCCGATCCGGCCAGTCGTACCTATGCCGCACGGGTGGCGTTGAGCGGCTCTGTTGCACGGGCTGAACTGGGCATGACGGCACAGGTGCGGTTCGACAACCATTCCACGCACAAGCAGTTCATCATTCCGTTGACGGCGATATTCCAGCAGGGCGATCAGGCCGCAGTGTGGGTTGTGGCCGCGGATCGCAGTGTCAGTCTGCACCCGGTAAAAGTCGCGGCCTATCGCGACGACGGCGCGGTGGTCGCCAGTGGCGTTACGGCGGGCGAGCGCATCGTCGGTGCCGGTGTGCACAAACTTCACCCGGGCGAAAAGATACGCATCATCGAGGGGGAATTCGCCAGCGGTAACGCGGAATGAAGGGGCCGAATCTCTCGGCGTGGTCGCTGAATCACCAGCAGATGGTGCTGTATCTGATCATCGTGCTGACGGCGGCGGGGGTAATCTCCTATTTCAATCTGGGCCGCGCGGAAGATCCGGACTTCACCTTCAAGGTGATGGTGGTGCGCACCCTGTGGCTCGGCGCGACGGCGCAGGAGATCGAGCTCGAACTGACCGATCGCATCGAAAAGAAATTACAGGAGACGCCGTGGGTGGATGTGCTGCGCTCGGCTTCCAAGCCCGGCGAATCGCTGGTGTTCGTGGTGCTCAAGGACTACACGCCCAAGACGGAAGTCCCCGAGGCTTGGCGGCAGGTGCGCAAGAAGCTAGACGACATTCGCGATACGCTGCCGTCCGGCGTGCGGGGCCCTTACCCGAACGATGAATTCGGCGATGTGCAGGTCAACATCTACGCGCTGACCGGGGACGGTTTCGACCTGAGTGCACTGCGCCGATATGCGGATCGCATCGCGATCGACCTGAAGCAGGTGCCGGATGTGAAACGCGTCGAGTTGATCGGCGTGCAGAACGAAAAGATATACGTCGAGGTGTCGCCCAACCGGCTGGCAAGTCTGGATATCACGCCGCAGCAGGTGGCCGAGGCGCTGCAAAAACAGAATGCGGTGAGTCCTGCAGGTTTCGTCGAGACCGGCAGCGACCGCATCCGCCTGCGCGTGAGCGGCAGCTTCGACAGCGTTGCGCGGGTGCGCGATGCCGATCTGCTGGTCAACGGGAAGCACTTTCGCCTGGGTGACATCGCCAAAGTGAGCCGTGGCCTGACAGATCCGCCCAGTCCACGGATGCATGTGGGCGGGCTCCCCGCGATCGGCATTGGCGTGATCATGGACAAAGGCGGAAACGTCATCGATCTCGGCAAGAACCTGGATCAGGCGATGAAGAAGATTTCCGCCGAGCTTCCGGTCGGGGTGGATGTTCACGTCGTCGCGAATCAACCCGCGGTGGTGAAGGGTTCGATCTCACTGTTCCAGCGCTCGCTGACCGAGGCGGTGCTGATCGTGCTTGCCGTCTCATTCCTGAGCCTGGGCTGGCGCACCGGCACGGTGGTGGCATTGTCCATTCCGCTGGTGCTGGCGATTACATTCTTCCTGATGAAGGTGTTTGGTATCGATCTGCAGCGCATCTCACTGGGTGCGCTGGTGATCGCACTCGGTTTACTGGTGGATGATGCGATCATCGCCGCCGAAATGATGGTGGTGAAAATGGAGCAGGGCTGGGACCGCTTCAAGGCCGCCACGTTTGCCTATACATCGACCGCATTTCCGATGCTGACCGGCACGCTGATCACCGCCGCCGCATTCACCCCGGTGGGGTTTTCCAAGTCGGCGGCCAGCGAATACACCATCTCCATTTTTCAGGTGGTCACCATTGCGCTGCTGGTGTCGTGGGTCGTCGCGGTGGTGTTCACTCCCTACCTCGGATACAAATTGCTGGACCCGAAAAAACTGATCGCACAGGCGCAGAAACACGGGCCGGATATCTACGCCACGCCGTTCTATTTACGCCTGCGCGCGGTGGTTGAATGGTGTCTGCGCAACCGCTGGAAAGTGATAATCGCGACCCTCCTGATCTTCGTGTTGTCCATCGTGGCGTTCGGCAAGTTCGTGCAGCAGCAATTCTTCCCGGCCGCCAGCCGGCTGGAGCTGATGGTGGATGTATGGTTGCCGCAGGGCGCATCGCTCAAGGCCACCGAACATCAAGTGGAACGCATCGAAAAACTGCTCAAGGGCGATCCCGACATCGATTATTCATCTTCCTACATCGGCAACGGCGCACCGCGATATTTCCTGTCGCTCGACCAGCAATTATTCTCCGACAATTTCGCGCAGTTCGTGATCGTCACCAGGGGACTGAAAGAGCGCGAGGATCTCAAGCGCCGTCTGGAAAAGAGGTTTGCCGCTCCGGACTATTCGCCGATGCGGGTGCGGGTTTCCCGGCTGGAGAACGGCCCGCCGGTCGGCTATCCGGTGCAGTTCCGGGTCATGGGCGAGGACCTCACCCGGCTGCGGGAAATCTCCGGGCAGGTTGCGGACATGATGCGCGCCAACAAGCATTTGCAAAACGTCAATTTCGACTGGAATGAAAAGATCAAGAGCATCCGCGTCGAGGTGAACCAGGTCCGTGCGCGTCAGCTCGGCACGTCCAGCCAGGAGATTTCACGCGCGCTGGAGGGCTGGCTGAACGGCGTGGCCCTGACCCAGTACCGCGAAGGCGACCAGCTGATAGACGTGGTGTGGCGCGGCGGATTCGCAGACGCGCGGTCGCTGGAACACCTGCCCGATCTCGATATCCCGTTGCCGGGTGGTCGTCATGTGCCGCTGTCGCAGCTTGCCAAACTGGTACCGGTTCAGGAAGAAGGACTGATCTGGCGGCGCAATCGCCTACCCACCATGACGGTGCGTGCCGACATGGCCGACGAGACCCAACAGCCCGCGACGATCTCCAAGCAACTCAATGCCGAGTTCGACGCCGTGCGCGCCAAACTACCGATCGGCTATCGCATCGAAATGGGCGGAAGCATAGAGGAATCCACCAAGAACCAGACTGCCATCATGAAAGTCATGCCGCTGATGCTGGTCGGCGTATTCACGCTGTTGATGATCCAGCTGCAAAGCATCAGCCGCAGCGTCATCGTGTTTTTGACCGCGCCGCTCGGTCTGATCGGTGTGACCCTGGCGCTGCTGATATTCCGCGTGCCGTTCGGCTTCGTCGCCAATCTCGGCTTCATCGCGCTGGCCGGCATGATCATGCGCAACGCGGTGATCCTGGTGGACCAGATTCGCCAGGATGAAGAAGAAGGCAAATCGCAGTGGCAGGCCATCATCAGCTCCACCGTGCGGCGCTTCCGACCCATCATGCTGACTGCCTCGGCGGCGATACTGGCGATGATCCCGCTGACCCGCCAGGTGTTCTGGGGGCCGATGGCAGTGTCCATCATGGGCGGACTGGTTGTCGCCACCCTGTTGACCTGTTTGTTCCTGCCGGCGCTGTATGCGGCGTGGTTCAGGGTCAAAGAGGAATGATCCCCGGGACGTACGCGCGGTAATATTGATCCGGCACGAATTAAACCAAACCACCGTTCGTGCTGAGCCTGTCGAAGCACATGAATCCGTACACATTTCGACAGGCTCAATGCGAACGGATTCATGAATAAAGTGTGCCGGATCAATAAAACCGCGGGCCGCCGAACTTGAATGCATTTCTGGTGTTACCAATATGAGCGATTCCCGCCATTTTTATCGCGACCTGCCGGTACTCGAGACATTTTCGGAAGCCGTCGAGGTCAGGCGACATGTGCCTGTTCCGCAGGATTGGTGGGTTGTGATTGCCGATGTGGCGGGCTCTACACAAGCGATCCAGGACGGAGATTACAAGAAGGTCAACACCGTCGGCGTGGCCTGTATTGCGGCCGTGGTCAATGTGGATCGCAGCATCGACATACCTTTTGCTTTCGGCGGTGATGGCGCAACTTTTGCCGTCCCGGACATTTTTCTGACGCGCATCATTCCTGCTTTGCGCGGCACGCAGAAACTGTCCCGCCTCAGCTTTGGCCTTGATCTGCGTGTGGGCCTGGTGAAGGTCAGTGAACTGACGAGGCAGGATTTCTGGGTGGATCTGGCAAAAGTTCGCGTTTCTCCCCACATGACGCAGTCGGCCTTGTCCGGACGCGGTTGGAGCGAAGCGGAAAGACGCGTCAAGACACCGGATGCCGAGGGTGTCCTGATGGTGAGGGAAGATGAAGGTCCGGCTGACGCGAACTTCGAAGGCTTCGAATGCCGCTGGAAAAATGTTCCCAATTTCAACGGGCACAAACTTTCCCTGCTTGTGACCGCGATGTCCAGCGAACCCAACGTCAACCACGATATTTATCAGGCAGTCTCCGATAAAATTCATGCCATTTACGGGGAGGTTGCGAACTATCACCCGTTAAGGCCGGATCGCATGCGCATGGCTTTGAATCCGCGGTCGTTAAGCCATGAGTGGCGTGTCCGGAGCGGAGATTTGTCCCGGATGAAACAGCTGGGTTATTTCGTGAATATGCTGTTACTGAATCTGGCGGGCATGTATCTCTTCATGCGCAACATCGATACCGGGAAAGTGAAATGGAGCCGTTACCGCAACGACATGGTCGACAATACCGACTTTCGCAAGTTTGATGGCGTACTGCGCATGGTCATGGATGGCAATGACCAGCAGGCGGCCGAGCTGGAACAATACCTTCAGTCACAATTTCGTGCCGGGCGTCTGGTGTATGGCATGTACAAATCGCGCGCGGCATTGGTGACTTGTCTGGTGCAATCCTACAATGGTAATCATATGCATTTCGTGGATGGCAGCGATGGGGGTTACGCGTTGGCTGCACGGGGACTCAAGCTGCAACTCGAATCATTACGGGCAAATAGTTTCAGCCCAGATGCTGTGGTTTCACCGCCTCATTCATCCTGATCGAATTCGGGAGAATGGCGGTTTGTGTCGCCCGTGTTGCCGTCCCGCAAACTGTCATTTGGAGCTTAACGCAGCCAACTCCGGTTCGCTGAATCCCGCCGCGCGCCGCGCCTCAAGATTGAACGGCCCGCGCATCACCGGTGCCTGGTATTCGTTTGCAAGGCGTGCATAGGTGGCGACCGGTTCCAGACCGCGCTGTTCGCACAGCCGGTTGTACCAGCGGTTGCCGATTGCGACATGGCCGATCTCGTCGCGCAGGATGATATCCAGGATCGCGGCGGCGGCCGTGTCCCCGGCCTGCGCAAGTTTGGCACGCACCTGCGGGGTGGCATCCAGACCGCGCGCTTCCATGGTGCGCGGCACCAGCGCGATGCGCGCCAGAATGTCGTGTTGCGTTTTTGCGGCCATCTCCCACAGGCTGTTGTGCGCGGGGAAATCACCGTAACCGTATCCCTGATCTCGCAGGTGTCCGGTCAGCAGCGAGAAATGCAGTGCCTCCTCATCCGCCACGTGCAGCCAGTCGGCGTAATACTCGCGCGGCATATCGGCGAACCGCCAGATCGCATCCAGCGCCAGATTGATCGCGTTGAACTCGATATGTGCCAGTGCGTGGATCAGGATGGCGCGGCCTTCCGGCGTGATCATCGAGCGGCGCCTGACGGAGAGCGGGCCTACCAGTTCCGGTTTGTCCGGCTTGCCGGGGATGGGTTGATGCGCGATCAATGCCGCATGTGTATCCAGTTCGATTGCACCCGACAGCCACGATTGCATCAGCTGGCGCACACCTTCAACCTTGCGCACCACATCGCATTCCGCAAGCCAGACTAGTGCCATGCTGCGCAATTCTGGCGCGGGTGTGGCTGCGCGATTTTGGGGTGGAGTTTTCACGATAGGTTCCGGTGTTGCATCAATCTAAGGAACTT
>JBDTCC010000022.1:0-81343 GCA_039923775.1 Gallionella sp.
TGCCAAGAAATATCTATTTTTCTGTGCCTCGCCACACAATCCCGCAGATACAGGTTGATGAGGCTTTGATATGGCACTCCTGCATCCTCAGCCATTTGCTTAAAATAGCCAATGACATCTTCACTCAGCCGCATAGTTACGGATTTTTTTAGTTTGGCCGCATATGGATTTTTGCGGGATTTCATTTTTGAAAGATCGTATTCTGCTTTCATGGCATAGCTCCTTGATAGTATTTGCTCTCATTTCTTTTCGCTTTTCTTGCAGAGATAATTCGAATGACGTTGCCTAGCTCACGCTCACAATGACAAACAATAAGAAGTCGCGCCTCTTCACTAAAACCGAGCATCAAAAATCTGTCTTCTGATTCTGAACTATCTTCATCGAAAAACTGGACAGCAAACTCGTCATAAAATACGGTTTGAGCCTCATCAAAAGAAACACCATGTTTCTTTATATTTGAAGAAGCTTTTGCTGGATCCCATTCGAACTTAATCATAAATACATTGTATGTACATTGAGATAAATGTCAAGGGAAGATCAGGTCGCCAAGTCATGGACTGCCGCACGGTTCAAATTGGTAGCGGTGGGAGATTTATCGCATTGTCCTGAGCTGTTGATATTTCAAATAGGTCGTCCTGGTATTCATCATGGCGACATGAAAGCCGGCAATACCGTCCAGAAATCCCATCCGGAGTATGAAGGTCCTGATGAATGCCCAACCTGCACGCAGTGGCGCATCTGCAATCGTGGCTGTTTTGCCATTCTTGAGCATCTGCAAAGCACCAGCTTTGGAGTATTGTTCTGTTTTGCGCTGCACATCCGCTTGATTCAGGTAGCTGTAATGTAAAAGCGGACGGGTCAATTTTCCCGTATTTCCATCAACGATGATTCGCTCGTGTACGGTGTCGTCTGAAAACCGTCCCTTCGTTCTCCTGAACAAACGCAGCACATAATCCGGATACCAGCCGGAATGCCTGATGAAACGTCCGCAGAACTGCGAGAGGCGCGGCACGTAAAATCCATCTTTGCTACCATCTTCCATTGCTTTGATGAGTTGCGCTTTGAGGTCGGGCGTAACACGCTCATCGGCATCTATAGAAAAGACCCATTCATTTGTCACGTAGGAAAGTGCTCGATTTTTTTGTATGCCGAAACCCGGCCAATCATGCTCATGGACCTGTGCGCCCATTTCGCGACATATTTCCACCGTCGCATCGCTGCTACCCGAATCCACCACGATTATCTCGTCAACCCACTCCACCGATTCCAGACAGGCGCGGATATTTTCAGCTTCATTTTTGGTAATGATTATGACGGAGAGTTTATAACCAGCGACTTGGCAAGCGTTGTTTGCTTGCTTAGTCGAATGGCTATAACCAATCACTTGGCAGCTTGCTGCCTTAGTGAGATGGCTGGTAGTTTCATCAGTAGTTTTATCAACCACGCTTTTGTTCCACTTTAGGGATGCCTAGTTACAGCGTGGCTACATCCGGACAAACTGCACGTCCAGGTGATTTGGTTATACCAATATTCGCATTCACGCTTGATCACCTTGCAATTTCTTGGGTGCAGCTGAACTGCGCGAGGACGAATTGTTCTGGGCAGGGGAGACTTCGCGAGTGGAAGCACAAGAACTTGGTTGATATTCCGGTACCCAGCTGATAAGAGCCGCGCGCACCGCGCCATCCTCCATCACGGTCGCAGAAACCCATTTGAGCAATTGCGGCAGCCATGCTGCATCGACCTGCCGAGACTGTGCAATGCGCAGCTTCGGATGGGGTGTGGGCAAGGTATGTTCGTTATCCGCCAGTAATTCTTCATAGAGTTTTTCGCCCGGGCGCAGGCCGGTAAATTCTATTTTTATATCATCTTCGGTAAACCCGGATAGTCGTATCAAGTCTTTCGCCAGATCGACTATCTTCACCGGTTCACCCATTTCCAGAACGAATATTTCTCCACCATTTCCCATCAGTCCTGCCTGCAACACCAGTTGTGCAGCTTCCGGAATTGACATGAAATAACGCGTAATTTCGGAATGGGTCACTGTGATCGGCCCACCTCGTGCAATTTGCGCGCGGAATGTCGGAATTACGCTGCCGGTACTTCCCAATACATTGCCAAAACGTACCATCACGAAACGCATAGCGCCTGAAGGCTGCAACGCCTGGCAAACCATTTCGGCCAGTCGTTTGCTTGCGCCCATCACATTGGTTGGATTGATCGCCTTGTCAGTGGAGATCATCACGAATTTGTCGACGCCATGTTGTTGCGCCGATCGTGCCACCGTCCATGTGCCTACAACGTTATTGCGTATCGCCTGCCAGGCATTGTGCTGCTCCATCAGCGGTACGTGTTTGTAGGCGGCCGCATGAAACAACACACTGGGATGGTGTAACTGCATGGCTTCATCCACCCTTGCTGCATCGCGCACATCACCCATCAGACAAATGATGTACATTGTGGGAAAAGACTGTTTTAGTTCCTGTTCGACGGTATACATTGCAAACTCACCGGCCTCGAACAACACTAGCTTGGCGGGATTAAATTTCGCGATCTGACGGCACATTTCCGAACCTATGGAGCCGCCGGCACCGGTCACCATTACCGTCTTGTCATTCAGCAGATCATGTAATCCCCCGTCATCCAGTATCACAGGATCGCGCCCCAGCAAATCGTCCAGCTCTATCGCACGCAGTTGCGATACCGCTACCTTGCCGCTCATCAAGTCGTCAAACGAGGGAACAGTAAGCGCTTTTACCTGTGCCGTATTACACAGGTCTATCGCATGCTTGCGTTGCTGGTGCGTACTTGACGGCATTGCAATGATTACCTGTGAAACACCATACTTTTCAGTCCATTTTGGCAGACTTTCCAGCTTACCCAATACCAGAACACCGCTCAGCATGCGCCCATGTTTGTTGGTATCGTCATCCAAAAAACCCACCAGTCGCCAGTTACTGCTTTTGGCCAAATCTTTGGCCAGGCTGGCTGCTGCATCGCCTGCGCCCAATACCAAGACTGGCTCGCCATGCAGCTTAAAATTTCTGTATAAGCCTTGTTCTTTCCACAGCCTGTATATAAATCGGCTGCCGCCCATCATCAATACGAGCAACACCGGATTCATGACCAATACCGATCGCGGGATCACCAGATTCAGGCGCAACATCCAGAACATCAATGGTATGGCTGCCGCCGATAGCATCACTGCAAGAAATATGCGCCGCAAGTCGATCGTGCTCGCATAGCGCCAAATTCCGCGATACAAATTGAATCTCCAGAAGATAATCATCTGCAACAATACAACCCAATATACAGTCTTGTGCAATTCTGCCGAAAAGTTTGCCGGCAATTCAAAATTGAAGCGCAGCAGGTAGGCAAAACTCCATGCCAATGCGGCAGCAATTCCATCGTGTAGCACCGCCAAAGTGGTGCGTATATTGGCTTTAAATTTCAGTTGCACTTTTATTCAATGTCTCATGTTGCCGCCAGCGACGGTCTACCCAAGCCATCAATCCCAGATAAATGACTCCCCACCCCACCAGGAGATAGGACTGCACCTGAGCTTCTCGGCCAATTCCCCACAATGCAGTTCCTCCAGCTAGCAACATCAGCATATATTCTGCTATCGCAGTATTGTGATGCCCCCATCCCATTTGAATTAGTCGCTGGTAATAATGACCGCGGTGCGCTTGCGTTAGTTTTTTACTGCGCCGAGCACGTTTCATCAGGGTCACTGTCGCATCGACCACGAACGGGGAAAACACCAGGATTGGAAACCAGAACGGCCAATATTGCTGTTGCCAGCCCCACACCCCAAATGCACCGGCAAGAAAACCGAGTGGTATGGAACCTGCATCGCCCATGAATACCCGGGCTGGAGGGAAGTTGTAGTAAAGAAATCCCAGCGTAGCCGCACCAATGCTGAAATTCATCATCGCAAACGCTTCGTTGCCATGCATCAGTGCGGCAATTGCATAGAAGCTGAATCCGAATAGCGCCATGCCGCCTGCCAGCCCGTCAGAACCGTCCATGAAGTTGAACAGGTTGGTCATCCAAACGATAAACAGCAATACTGGCAACATCCATATCCAGGGTATTCCGGCTCCGGCCAATACAATCAGCGCTGCGATAAAGTGCCCCAGCAAGCGAACTGTTGCTGGCAAACCGCGCAAGTCATCAACAAGCGACAACGCGAACAATCCCAACGCAGGTAACATGATCCACAATGTCCAAAAATGAAACATCATTAGCCAGCCTGACAGGATTCCAGCAATGATGGCAATACCGCCGACCCGGGGTACCGGTTCGGTGTGCAGTGAACGGTCGTTTGGGAAATCTTGTATCATGCCGTGCTTGTTCAGCATAAGGAGCAAAGTCATCATCATGGTGACAGCTGCTGAAATGATGGGTGAATAGTGTGACATGCGGATTACCTGAAATAGTGGTGGCGCATTTTAGCAGCTTATGCAGAAGATTCGGGCGGCGCCAGTAATGCCTCACATTGCAGATACACCTGTTGTGGTTTGATCTCTTGTTGACAGGGTGGAACTTCCAGCTTGTTTGCTATTCTTGGGCAATCTCGTTTGAAACAGGGTGAGCAATATATTCCACTGATGATGTGCTGGCATGCCTTGCCCTGGATACCGCTATATCCCGGATCAGTCGGGCCATGCAGCATCACGCCTGGAACATCAAGTGCTGCTGCAAGGTGTCCAATTCCGCTTTCCACACTAACGAATGCCCGCGCATGCAGCAAAATGGTCATCAACTCGGTTAACGACAACTTTGGCAGCACCATTGCTTTCTCGCCTGCTGCCTTCAGTCGACAAGCACGTTGCAATTCGACTTCGTTCCCCCACGGGATCAGGCAACGCCAACCTTGCTGAGAAAACATTCGAATCAACTCGATCCATGATGACTCGGGCCAGTATTTGCTGTTCCAAGTGGTGCCGTGCAACAGTACAATGTAAGGCTGATCGGATATTTCTTCTAGCACACCGGCTAGCTCTTCTTTTATTTGATCGCTGCGGAATTCATTCAGACCGAAATCGGCAGGTTGAGTTATCTCTGTATCAAACAGTTGCCCAACCAATTGCCGGTTTTTTTCTATGACATGCAATCCATCCTTGATGTGGGCAGTCTTTTGGTATAGTTTTGCCGCTATTGATTCCCTCGCTGAATTGGCGTCAAAGCCATACACCGGAACACCAGGCAGTCGTGACAATATCGCACTTTTGAGCAGTCCTTGTGCATCCAGAACAACATCATAATTTTCCGTCTGAAGCCTTTGCCGCAACTTGCTTAGCAACAATGGCAGCTTCCACCATGTTTTTTTATGCGCGCGCAACGGTACTGTAATGACCTTGTCAATAGCAGCGTGCCAACTGACTGCCTCAGCGAAGGCCGGTTCCACCAGCCAGTGAATTTCCGCATCCGGATATCGGTTGTGTAAATCACTGACAGCGGGGAAAAGGTGAAGGATGTCTCCCAGCGAGGATAATCGCACTACAAGTATTTTCATTTTGGATATCTGTGCACTACGTAACACCCTCTGCAATATCGCCGTTAAATAACTGGACCTATTCTAGTTTGCGCAAGTCATTACAACAAATCTTTTCCTTGAGTAGCGTCGCCAACGACACTACTATTCGCAACATTCGTTAGGCACCTGAATCCCACCCTATGATTTTCATTTATACCCTCGTGCTATGGCTGCTTTTTCCTTATGTTGCTCTTCGCCTGATCTGGCGTGCACGCAAGCAACCGGAATATTTACAGCACATAGGAGAGCGTTTCGGATTTTATTCAATCCATTGCAATAAGCCGGTCATCTGGCTCCATGCTGTTTCGGTCGGCGAGACCCGCGCCACTTATAGCCTTGTCTCCCGGCTAAGCGCACATTATCCCGATCATCAAATCCTGCTTACCCACACCACACCGACTGGCCGGGCTGCCAGTGAGCATCTCTATGGCGACAATGTATTGCGTGTGTATCTGCCTTATGATTATCCGTTTGCTGTTAATAAATTTTTGCTCCATTTCCATCCGCAAATTGGCATTTTGATGGAAACAGAAATCTGGTTTAACCTGATTCATGCCTGCCACCTAAAGGATGTTCCCCTACTACTTTTGAATGCGCGCATGTCTGAAAAGTCCGGTAACGGATATGCTCGTTTTGCACGACTGACCCGCAACGCGCTGGGTGAACTTTCTGCCATAGCCGCCCAAACTGCTGCTGATGCTTTTCGCCTGACCCGCCTTGGTGCAAAAAATGTGTCTGTGATGGGCAATCTCAAGTTCGATATCGAACCCCCGTCTTATATGCTGGAACTGGGTAGGGAACTACGCAAACAGTTTGGTGGTTCCCGCAAGATACTTCTTGCTGCCAGCACCCGCGAGGGAGAAGAGACTTTACTATTGGATGTACTGCATGACTTTGCTGTTCCTGACCTGTTACTGGTGATCGTTCCACGTCACCCACAGCGTTTTAATGCTGTTGAAAAATTGCTTGAACAACGCGGTATCCCATTTTTGCGCAGAAGTAGCATCGTTCAGGCGGGCAAAACTGATGGTGGCCACTTACTTTGTCAGGCTGTTCCGGCTGAAGTTGAGGTGGTTTTGGGAGATAGTATGGGTGAGATGTTTGCCTACTACACCGCGACCGATCTCGCCTTCATAGGCGGCAGCCTGCTCCCTTATGGCGGGCAGAACCTGATAGAGGCTTGCGCTGTAGGAACGCCGGCTCTGGTCGGACCGCATATGTACAACTTCGCGGAGGCGACCCGGTTGGCCGTTTCTGGGGGAGCCGCAATCCAGGTTTCAGATGTTGCCGAGCTGGCTGCGGAGTCTAAGCGCTTATTCGATAATCCAGTCGCACAAAACGATATGCATCAACAATGTGTAAAATTTGTTGCGTCTAACCGTGGCGCTACTGAAAAATCACTGCAACTTGTAATGCAGCAGCTTAAAGTTATACATCGAGATTCTTGACCCCCAGTGCATTTTTCTCGATAAATGCGCGGCGCGGTTCGACCACATCGCCCATCAGGGTGGTAAATATTTCGTCAGCAGAAATTGCATCCTCGATACGGACACGAAGCAGAATGCGATTTGTCACATCCATTGTTGTTTCCCACAATTGCGAGGGATTCATTTCTCCCAATCCCTTGTATCGTTGAATATTTACGCCACGCTTGGCTTCTTCCAGCAACCATTCTATAGCCTGTTTGAAGCTGGATACCGCACGTTTCTGTTCACCCCTGGCGATGTAGGCTGTTGGCTTGATGAGTCCGTTTAGTATTTCCGCAGCCTGCCGGATCTGCACATAGTCGCTGCCATTCAGGAAGTCTTTATCCATGTAACTGACAGAATAATTACCGTGATACAGTTTTTCCAGGCGCAAGCGGTGTTCGCCGGCCTCGTCTGTCTCCACCACCACTTTAATACTGCCTCCACAGGCAGCTTCCAGCTGTTTTGCGCTACTTTGTGCCTGTATTAAATCATCTAGCGACAATGCCGGCAGTATCAGCAGGGCATGACTGGCTTCCGGCGCAGTGAAGCGTGACAAGCGTTCGATCACAGCTTCCGCAATAAAGTATTGTTTGGCCAACAACTCTAGCGCATCGGATTGTATCGGTAACGCTTCAGCTGCCGGATACAACATTGCGTTGTTGAGTGCTGACTTGAGCATATAGATTTTCATTTCCTGATCATCTTTTAGATAACGCTCCTCCTTGCCCTGCTTGATTTTGTAAAGGGGCGGTTGCGCTATATAAATATGACCGCGCTCTACCAACTCCGGCATTTGTCGGTAGAAAAACGTGAGTAGTAGGGTGCGGATATGAGAACCATCCACATCCGCATCAGTCATGATGATGATGCGGTGGTAACGCAATTTGTCTGGATTATATTCGTCCTTACCGATACCCGTACCCAAAACTGTAATCAATGTGGCGATTTCCTGGGAGGCAATCAGTTTTTCGAAGCGCGCTTTTTCCACATTCAAAATCTTGCCCTTAAGCGGCAAGATCGCCTGAAACTTGCGATCACGTCCCTGTTTGGCCGATCCTCCGGCAGAGTCTCCCTCCACCAGGTAAAGTTCCGACAACGCAGGATCTTTTTCCTGGCAATCAGCCAATTTTCCCGGCAGTCCCATGCCATCCAAAATCCCTTTGCGCCGAGTTAAATCTCGAGCTTTTCGAGCCGCTTCTCGCGCACGTGCCGCATCAATAATTTTATTTACTATAATTTTCGCGTCAATGGGGTTTTCCAACAGGAAGGAGCTCATTTGCTGGCCAATCAAATCTTCGATAACCGGACGCACCTCTGATGAAACCAGTTTATCTTTGGTCTGCGATGAAAATTTTGGATCCGGTAATTTTACGGATAACACGGCAGTCAAACCCTCTCGCATGTCATCACCAGTTGTATCCACCTTGGCCTTTTTCGCCAATTGCTCGGTTTCAATATATTGGTTAAGCGTCCGCGTCATTGCTGTACGCAACGCGGTTAAATGTGTACCGCCGTCGCGTTGCGGGATGTTATTGGTAAAGCATTGCACGGTTTCCTGGTAAGAGTCGTTCCATTGCATGGCTATTTCCGCCGTAATTCCGTCCTTTTCACCTATCGCATAAAACACAACCGGGTGCAGGGCAGACTTATTCCGGTTCATGTATTCAACAAATCCTTTTATACCGCCACTAAATGCAAAATTCTCTTCTTTTCCGTTTCGATGGTCTATCAGGGATATTTTTACTCCATTATTCAAAAACGAAAGCTCACGTAGTCTTTTCGCCAAAATATCGAAGTGAAATTCAATCAGACCAAAAGTCTCTTTTGCAGCAAGAAAGTGCACCAAAGTACCTTTCTTGCTTGAGTCACCAACAACCTTTAGTGGAGCGACAGGATCACCATGGCGAAATTCCATAAAATGTTCCTTACCATCGCGATATATTGTCAGCTTTAACCATTCCGACAAAGCATTCACGACCGAAACCCCCACTCCATGCAGACCGCCAGATACTTTATAGGAATTACTATCAAACTTTCCGCCCGCATGCAGAATCGTCATAATAACTTCGGCGGCCGAGCGATTTTCCTCTTCATGAATATCAGTTGGAATTCCGCGGCCATTATCACTAACACTAATCGAATTGTCTGCGTGTATGGTAACGTTGATCTCATTACAATGGCCAGCCAAAGCTTCATCCACCGCATTATCTACTGCCTCAAACACCATATGATGCAAACCGGTTCCGTCGTTCGTATCCCCGATATACATACCCGGGCGTTTACGAACTGCTTCCAAACCTTTTAAGACTTTAATACTACTGGAGGTATATTCACTCATTTAATTCTTTCTTTTTTAACCTTAATGTTTCACGTGAAACATTAAATAGAATTGTTATATGCGCATTGGCATAACGACATAACGGAATTCCTGGTTTTCAGCTGTGGTGATTAAAATACTGCTATTGGGGTCCCCGAACGAAAATACTACCGTTTCACTACTGATATTATTCAAACCATCCATCAGGTAATTAACGTTAAAGCCTATATCTAAAGCCTCGCCGTGATATTCGGTTTCAATTTCTTCCTGAGCCTCTTCGTGTTCACTGTTGCTGCTGATGATACTAAGATTTTTCTCGGTCAGGATGAAACGTACACCCCTGAATTTTTCATTGGACAAAATCGCGGCTCGTTGTAGCGCTTGCTGAACCAGAACGCGATTCATATTAAGATGATTACTGTATTTAGGAATAACCCGATCATAGTCAGGAAATTTTCCATCAATTACTTTGCTTATCAAATAAATTCCGGAAAAAGATACTTTAGCTTGTTGTGCCGTAAATTCAACTTGAACCGTTTCATCAGTATCAGAAAGTAGCTTGCATAGTTCCGATACCGCTTTGCGTGGAAGAATGATTTCCTGTTTTTCATGATTTCCTTCAATGATGTTTGCATTGAAGGCTAAACGGTGACCGTCTGTTGCTACAGCTTTTATTTTATTTCCTTCAATAATTAATAAAACGCCATTTAGATAGTACCGCACATCCTGTTGTGCCATAGCATATTGTACTGATAATAATAACTTTTTAAGTACTGATTGAGCTAGGACAATTTTATTTGCATTTACTAATTGATCGTTTAATTTCGGAAAATCTTGTGATGGTAATGTTTGCAGTGTAAAACGGCTCTTATTGGTTTTTATCTGAGCTTTATTTTCTTTGGTTTCAATTGATATTTTACTTTGATCGGGAAGAATACGAAGGATTTCCTGAAGTTTCTTTCCTCCTACAGTGATACTGGATATTTCTTCCCCATTATTTTTTGCTTCTATTGTGGTCGTTATTTGTATTTCAAGATCTGTGGCAGTAAAACGAATTCTATCTATTTCTTTTTCAATCAATACATTGGATAAAATCGGCAAGGTTTGTTTACGCTCTACAATTCCAATAACTAACTGCAGCGGTTTCAGTATGGTTTCTTTTTCTGTTTTATCAATAAACATATATATAAATTCCTAATAACACTAATAATGATCGGTAATTTTGTTAATAAGTCTTATAAAGACAATTAAAACAATAATATATAAAATTAAAATCTTGCTGATTTGTTGTTGATTAAAAAGAAGATCAATGTTTATAACTTTATTTAACTGCCGGTTGTGCTTTTTATGAACATATTATCAACAGCATTTTCACTGTTTTATCCACGCAATGTCTGTAATAAAATTTTGTAGTCTGCATCTATCGTTGTATCAGATATCCTTAGTAAAGATACCGTTTTACATGCATGAATGACTGTTGAATGATCTTTGCCGCCAAATGAATTTCCAATTTCCGGCAAACTTAAAGTAGTCAGCTCCCTGGCTATAGACATGGCTATTTGTCTTGGGCGAGTGAGGTTTCTAGTACGCTTTTTAGATAACAACTCTGCCATTTTAATTCTGTAATAATCCGCAACTGTCTTTTGGATGTTATCTATAGAAACTAGGCGACTTTGTGCCACCAAAATGTCTTTTAATGATTCTCTCGCTGTATCAACGGAAATAATACGTTTGTGAAACTTGGCATAAGCTTCAACCCGCTTTAATGCACCCTCGAGTTCACGGACATTTGAATTAACATGCTTTGCTATAAAAAAGGCGACAGCATCGTTAAGAGAATAGCCGCTAATGGCCGCCTTTTTCAACAAGATCGCAACCCGCATTTCCAGTTCTGGGGGCTCTATTGCTACTGTTAACCCCCAACCAAAGCGGGATACCAAACGGCTCTCTAACCCTGATATTTCTTTAGGAAATGTATCACTAGTCAGAATAACCTGCTTGTGTGAGTCAACTAATGTATTGAATGCGTAAAAGAACTCTTCTTGTGTTTTGGCTTTGCCAGCGAAAAATTGAATATCATCGATCAGCAGCACGTCAAGAGAGTGATAAAACTGCTTGAATTCCTCAAACTTATTTGTCTGATAGGCCCGAACAACGTCTGCAACATACCTTTCAGCATGCATGTAAGAAATTTTTGATTGCGGGTTGTTAAGCCGAATTTGATTACCAATGGCTTGTAATAAGTGAGTTTTACCCAAGCCAACACCACCGTAAACAAACAAAGGGTTGTACGATACCCCTGGTAACCCGGCTACTTGCGTTGCTGCAGCGAAAGCCAATTGGTTGGCTTTGCCTATTACAAAATTTTCAAATGTCAGGCTGGGGTTCAGCTTACCATAACCCCTAAAGGTTGTTTCGATCTTGGGTTTGCTTTCAACCGGAGCAATAGTTTTTTGTGCTTGTGGGGTCTTTGGTGATTTATTTGTTGCGGTGGATTCAAGTATACGAAATTCAAAAGGTGGGACTGATTTGAATGCCAATCCTGCCTGTCTGCTTATTTCAGGTAAAAAACGTTCCTGAACCAATTTGAGCGTAAAACTATTTGGTGCTGTAAGCACCAAAGCTCCATTTTCGCTTTTAAGATGCAGCGGCCTTATCCATGAGTTGTATTGTTGTGGCGGCAGGCTCTTTTCAAATGAGCTGAGGCATGAATCCCAAAAAGAAATGTCCTGCATAGTTGAACTCGGGGATATTTTTAGCAAGTTTGAATGATTTAGCATTCTACAGGTCATGCCTAAACTTATCCACAGGCATTAAAGTAAAAATTGACTTGACACATATGGTGTAAGGCTTTGTAATAGTGCGCTTTACGATTTGCCTGAGGAAGAAAACATGAAACGTACATACCAACCATCAGTAATAAAGAGGAAGCGCACCCATGGTTTTTTAGTGCGCATGAAGACACGTGGAGGAAGAGCCGTTATCAGGGCGCGTCGCGCCAAGGGCCGTGCCAGACTCGCGGTCTAGTTTCACTGCCCAACTCTCTGCCGTTTGTAGATTATTACGTGCGGACGGTTTTGATCATGTTATACACGCTGAGAATATCGCGGATAAACATTTCAAAATATTTTTTGCTCGTAATCGCCTGAACAATGCTCGACTTGGGATAGTTGCCAGCAAAAAAACTTTACCCAAAGCAATAGATCGAAACCGCGCCAAAAGATTGATTCGGGAAGTTTTTCGACATCACGGCATCAAACTTTGTAGCCTGGACTTGGTTGTAATGGTGCGAGGCGATTATTCACGGGAAGTCAATTCGCGGGTCGAAAGTTTGGATAAATTATTTAGCCAAGTAAAAAAACGATGCGCAGAATAGTAATTACACTGATACGCGGCTATCAATATCTAATTAGCCCGCTTTTTACTCCGACCTGCAGGTTTACTCCCAGTTGCTCAAATTATGCCCGTGATGTTGTAACAAAACACGGTGTATTGAAGGGGGGTTGGCTCAGCATTAGACGCTTGTTGCGTTGCAATCCCTGGAACCCCGGCGGATACGACCCCGCGCCCTAACATTAGGCTAAATCATGGATCTTCAAAGAATATTTTTGTTTTTAATTTTTGCTTTTTCATTGATGCTTGTTTGGGATGGTTGGCAGCGCCATCAACATCCTCAACTGGTTCAAAGCAACACGGCTGCAAACAATGAATTGCCATCACAGTCAGCTATCCCTTCAGTATCACCATCACAGCAAGGTGCTTTGTCGGGAAAGAGCACAAGCTCCGCAAGCATAGTTCAGCAATTGGCTCAGCAGGAACCTGGAAAAATTATCAAGGTAAAAACTGATTTTCTGGAAGCGGAAATTAGTACAATTGGTGGTGATATCAGCTACTTAGAATTGCTGAAACAAGCTGATACTATTGATAAGAGCAAGCCGCTGGTGCTATTCGACCGCGGAACTGGAACTCACAATTATTTTGCAGAAAGTGGATTGATCGGGGCTGGTCTTCCTAATCACAATACCCTGTTTGATTCTGAACAAGATCATTATGAACTTTCCGGCAATGCGGAACAGCTTCAGGTCAGACTGAAAGCAGAGGGAAATTCCAAGCTTAAAGTGACGAAGGTAATCACCTTTCACAAAGGCAGTTATGTGATTGATGTTGCCTATGAAATGGAAAATTCAGGTCAGCAACCAATTACGGCTAGCAGCTATTTTCAATTGATTAGGGATAGTGTGGCACCAGCCGGTAGCCTTAGATTTTTGCCAACTTACACAGGCGTGGAAGTCTATACAGACAAGGAAAAGCTTAAAAAGGTTAAATTCACTGATATCGACAAGGGAACGTTGGACTATCCAAAGCAGGCAAACAACGGATGGATAGGAATTTTACAACATTACTTTGTTTCAGCCTGGTTGCCCAAGGAAAACACTGACCGCGAGTATTACACGCATAAACTTGATGGTGGGTTGTATGCTGTTGGGATAGTTTTACCTAGCCTGGTTATTGACCCGGGACAGAAGGTGAGCGAGAGCACCAGGCTTTATGCGGGCCCAACCGAGGCAACTCTCGATAAGATCGCACCTGGTTTTGGTCTTACGGTGGACTATGGATGGCTGACTATCATAGCTGTTCCGATATTCTGGGTCATGTCATGGTTTCACTCCTGGATAGGAAATTGGGGTGTTTCAATCATTTTGCTCACCTTTTTGATCAAGTTAATATTTTTCCCTCTTTCGGCTGCCAGTTATCGTTCTATGGCTAAGATGAGATTGGTTGCCCCAAAACTGGAAAAAATCAAGAAACAATATGCTGATGACCGCGAACAGTTGAATCGCGCCATGATGGAATTGTATAAAACCGAAAAAATTAACCCATTAGGGGGGTGTTTGCCGGTTGTAATCCAAATACCTGTCTTTATTGCTTTATATTGGTCTATTTTGGGGAGCGTCGAGATGCGCAACGCTCCATTTTTCGGCTGGATAACAGATTTGTCATCCCCGGACCCATATTACATTTTGCCGCTGATTATGGGCGCGAGCATGATTATTCAAATGCGACTTAACCCCAAGCCGGCTGACCCCATGCAGGCCAAAGTAATGCAATTCATGCCTATTGCATTCAGCGTGATGTTCTTCTTTTTCCCGGCAGGTTTGGTGTTGTATTCCATCGTGAATAACGTGCTATCCATTACTCAGCAATGGTTCATTACCCGTCGAGCTGAAGCTGAGAGCAAAGGTGCTGTCGCCAAACGCTGATACTATCGCCGCAGTTGCGACTGCTCAGGGGCGGGGCGGGGTTGGGATAGTCCGTATATCTGGTAGCAGCCTGCGAGCGCTAGCCAACGGCATCCTGGGGAGTCTACCTAAACCCCGGCATGCAACATACGGTAACTTTCTGGATGACAAAGGCGATGTTCTGGATCAGGGCATCGCTTTGTATTTTCCCGCACCTCATTCATACACAGGCGAAGAAGTCATGGAATTGCAAGGCCATGGCGGCCCTGCTGTATTGCAATTGTTATTGCAGCGCTGCCTTGATCTGGGAGCGCGCTTAGCACAACCGGGTGAGTTTACGCTTCGCGCCTACCTGAATGACAAGCTCGACCTTGCTCAGGCAGAAAGTGTAGCCGACCTGATCGATGCCAATACCGAAGAAGCTGCAAAAAGCGCGATGCGCTCACTGCGCGGCGAGTTTTCCGCCGCCATTCATGGGTTGGTTGCGGATCTCATCAATTTGCGCATGATGGTGGAAGCAATGCTGGATTTTCCTGAAGAAGAAGTGGAAATGACGGATATCGAGCATCGTGATGCGATGTTGAGTAGCATCCGGTTGAAGTTAAAGGCCACACTGGAAAGTGCCAAGCAGGGTAGTTTGCTGCGGGAAGGAGCTCATGTTGTTATAGCCGGACAGCCAAATGTTGGAAAGTCCAGCCTGCTGAATCTGTTGTCAGGTGAGGAGTTGGCTTTGGTCAGCGATACTCCCGGCACGACCCGAGATGTAATCCGTCAGGTCATCCAGGTTCGCGGCGTGCCGTTGCACATTATGGATACGGCGGGACTACGACAATCTCAAGACGAAGTCGAAAACATGGGTATTGCCCGCACTCATCAGACTTTATCACGTGCCGATCTGATACTGCTGCTGCTGGATGCGAAACAGGGTATGACGGCAGGTGATGAGGAAATACTTGCAATGCTTCCTGCAGAGATACCTCGATTGCTGGTGTATAACAAGGCTGATTTATTGGCGAGCAAAGCAACCGCTAATCCGCAAATTCATGGATCCATCCTTGTTTCGGCAAAAACCGGAGAAGGACTGGAAGATCTGCTCTCCAAGTTGCTGGATGCAGTGGGATGGCGTGATCAGGAAAGTGGTGTATTTATGGCGCGCGAGCGCCACTTGCGAGCCTTGCAATTGGCACAAGCCCACCTTAGTCAAGCGCAAATTGTACTGACTCGCGCGGAGTTATTTGCCGAGGAGTTGCGGCTGACACAAAATGCCCTGAATGAAATTACCGGGGAATTCACTTCAGATGATTTGCTGGGAGAGATTTTCAGCCGCTTCTGCATTGGAAAATAGGCGATATTGTTTCACGTGAAACACAATGTTTGGGATTGCGGCCCGGCTGTTGTATGATGCGCGTCCTTTTCAAAGCTATAGCGACATGGAATTTCCTGACATATTCGATGTAATTGTGGTGGGTGGCGGACACGCAGGAACAGAGGCGGCCTTGGTCAGCGCGCGCGCTGGCTGCAAAACCTTGTTGCTGAGCCATAATATTGAAACTTTGGGGCAGATGTCATGTAATCCGTCCATTGGTGGCATAGGCAAGGGGCATTTGGTCAGAGAGGTAGATGCGCTCGGTGGAGCAATGGCTGCTGCTACAGACGAAGGTGGCATCCAGTTTCGCATCTTGAATTCGAGCAAAGGTCCAGCAGTTCGAGCGACGCGTGCTCAGGCTGACCGCCTGTTGTACAAACAAGCGATCCGTACCCGTATTGAAAATCAATCCAATCTTTGGCTGTTTCAACAGGCGGTGGATGATCTGCTGGTTGAGCAAGATCGAGTCTGTGGGGTAATTACGCAAATTGGCTTGCGTTTTCGTTCGAAAAGTGTGGTATTAACAACAGGCACATTCTTGTCCGGCCTGGTTCATGTTGGCCAATCAAACTACCAGGCGGGGCGTGCCGGAGATCCGCCCTCCGTCAGTCTGGCACACCGTCTGCGGGAGTTGAAATTACCGATGGGACGGTTAAAAACTGGCACACCTCCACGTATCGATGGTCGAACCATTGATTATTCGGTCATGCAGGAGCAGCAGGGCGATAATCCGATACCGGTGTTTTCTTTTATGGGGCGCGCGTCCCAGCATCCAAAACAGTTGTCCTGCTGGATTACCGAAACCAACCTGCGCACGCATGACATTATTCGTGGCGGACTGGATCGTTCTCCAATGTTTACCGGGGTGATCGAGGGTGTGGGCCCACGTTACTGCCCATCCATCGAAGATAAAATCACACGCTTTGCGGATAAATCCTCGCATCAGATTTTTCTTGAGCCGGAGGGTTTGACAACGCATGAAGTCTACCCAAACGGCATTTCCACAAGTTTGCCTTTTGATGTGCAATTGGATTTGGTGCGTTCTATCAAGGGGTTGCAAAATTCCCATATCTTGCGTCCCGGCTATGCGATCGAATACGATTATTTTGATCCATGCGGCTTGAAAAATTCTCTGGAGACCAAGGCAATTCATGGGTTGTTTTTCGCGGGGCAAATAAACGGTACTACAGGTTACGAGGAAGCCGCAGCGCAGGGGTTGTTGGCGGGACTTAATGCGGCATTGCAAACAAGGGAGCAGGATGCGTGGTGTCCGCGCAGAGATGAGGCCTATCTGGGTGTACTGGTGGATGATTTAATTACGCGTGGAGTTTCCGAGCCATATCGCATGTTTACCAGTCGGGCAGAGTATCGGTTGCAATTGCGCGAGGATAACGCGGATTTGAGGCTGACCGAAATCGGCCGTAAGTTGGGCATCGTGGATGACATACGCTGGCAGGCTTTCGAGCGCAAACGGGAATCGATCTCGCGTGAGCAGGAACGGTTGCGCAACACTTGGGTTAACCCGCGGAATTTGCCCACCGAAGACGCAATCAGGGTGCTGGGCAAGCCGATAGAGCGCGAGTATGCATTGCATGAATTGTTGCGTAGACCGGATGTCACTTATGCCAGCCTGTTAACCCTGCCCGGCGCGGGTATTGGGGTGGAAGATGAAAAAGTCGCTGAACAGGTGGAAACCCAGGCGAAATATCACGGCTATATTGAACGCCAGCACGACGAAATCGGACGTAATGTACAAAATGAAACGTTAACGCTGCCAAGTGCATTTGACTATCGTGAGGTGCGCGGGCTGTCTATTGAGGTGCAGCAAAAACTCAATTTGCACAAGCCCGAAACAATAGGGCAGGCTGCACGGATTTCCGGTATTACTCCCGCGGCAATTTCATTGCTGTTGGTGCACCTGAAACGTGGTTTTCGAGATACTCGTACAGCGCAAAAGCTTGCATGAACTTGGCCGAAGAATTGCAAAGCGGTATCGAGCAAATGGGCATTGCGCTAAGCATGAAGACGCAGAACAAGCTGCTAGATTATTTGGCCTTGCTGCACAAGTGGAACAAAGTCTATAACCTCACCGCAATTCGCAATCCGCAACAAATGGTAAGTAATCACTTGCTTGATAGCCTTTCTGTACTGCGGCATTTGTGGCCGGGCCGGTGGCTGGATGTGGGGTGTGGTGCAGGTTTGCCTGGAGTGGTTCTGGCGATAGCACAGCCGGATTGGAGTTTTACCATGCTGGATAGCAACAGCAAAAAAACCAGTTTTGTGCAGCAGGCAATTATCGATTTGGAATTGCGCAACACAAGCGTAGTCTGCGCGCGCGTAGAAGAATGGCAACCTGCAGAACGATATGACGGAATCATTTCTCGGGCATATACGGAATTGGGCGGCTTTTTACGCAGTACCCGACATCTTGCAGCGGAGCACGGACGTTGGGCGGCGATGAAAGGATCGCCGGAACAAGAGTTGGCGGTGATACCGGGCGAATGCAGGGTAGATCGTGTCATACCATTACAGGTGCCAGGTTTGCATGCGACACGGAGCCTGATAATTGCAACATGCAACTGGAGCGAGGCAACATGACGAAGATATTAGCTGTAACCAATCAGAAAGGCGGAGTTGGAAAAACCACGACCACCGTAAATCTGGCAGCCAGCCTGGCAGCCGCCAAGCAGCGTGTATTGTTGATAGATCTTGATCCACAGGGCAATGCTACTATGGGCAGCGGCATAGACAAGCGTGATTTGCGGGCCAGCATCTATGAAGTATTGTTGGGCAGCAAAACCATAGCCGAAGCTCGGACATATTCCGAAGCCGGGAAATACGATGTGCTACCCGCCAATCGAGATTTGGCAGGTGCGGAAATCGAATTGGTGGGCATTACTGAACGCGAGATGCGGCTGCGAGATGCGGTGCAATTGATAGCCGCAGAATATGATTTCGTACTTATCGATTGTCCGCCCGCACTTAATTTATTGACCCTGAACGGATTATGCGCGGCGAAATCGGTGATGATCCCGATGCAATGTGAATACTATGCGCTCGAGGGTTTGAGCGATCTCGTGAACACGATCCGAAAAGTACGCGCCAACCTGAACCCGGATTTGGAAATTGAGGGATTGTTGCGCACCATGTTTGATCCGCGAAATGCACTGGCGCAGCAAGTTTCGGATCAGTTGGAAGAACATTTTGGCAGCAAAGTATATCGTACCGTCATTCCGCGCAATGTGCGCCTGGCGGAAGCGCCCAGCTTTGGTGTGCCGGTGTTGTATCACGACAAATTGTCCAAAGGCACACAAGCATATCTGGCTTTGGCCGGTGAACTATTGAATAACGCAGCGCAACCTGCTGCAACGGTATAAAGGGATTTATTATGGCAAAGCTGCACAAGGGATTGGGTCGCGGACTGGATGCATTGTTGTCGGGCGGTAACAGTGAAAAAGATGAAGTAATGCGTGATTTGAATGTCACGCTACTCAGGCCGGGAAAATATCAGCCCAGAACGCACATGGACGAAGCATCGCTGAATGACCTGGCGGCATCGATCAAGGCACAGGGAATCATGCAGCCTATTTTAGTGAGGCAAGTGGCCGATAACAGTTATGAAATCATAGCGGGCGAACGGCGCTGGCGTGCAGCCCAATTGGCCGGATTGACGCATGTCCCTGTACTGGTGCGCAGCGTTCCCGACAATGCGGCACTTGCGATGGCGTTGATTGAAAATATCCAGCGCGAAAACCTGAATCCGCTGGAGGAGGCAATAGGTATTCAGCGATTGATCGACGAGTTCAAAATGACACATCATGTGGCCGCGGAAGCAGTCGGGCGCTCACGCAGTGCAGCCAGTAATCTGTTGCGACTGTTAAAGTTGCCTGCAGCAGTACAGGCCATGCTTATGGAAAACAAGCTGGATATGGGGCACGCCCGCGCATTATTGTCACTGGAAAGTGCTCAACAGGTATTGTTGGCGAATAAAATCGTGATGGAACAACTGTCTGTTCGCGAAGCGGAAAAACTTGTACAAAAGCAAACTGGCGAGCCGGAAAAGGAAAAGCACAAGAAGGCAGCCAAAATCAACCGCGACACACAGCGTTTGCAGGAAGAAATGAGCGCTCAACTTGGCGTGCGCGTGGAAATCAAACCGGGCAACAATGGCACAGGAAAATTGATTGTCGAATACGCGAACCATGAACAGTTGGAAGAATTCATGAGCAAGCTTAAAAAGAGCTAAGAACTTGAGCAAAGAGTTAGGTGATTTACAGCAACAATGTTTGACACCCTTGGAAAACGCCGCTATCATCCCCGCGCTTTTGGATGTTGAAGCCAAAGAGAGAAAAGTAACACGCCAAGTGATCTTGATGCAGGTGGTGTTTACGCTGTTTGGCGCAAGCATTGCTTACAGCATAAAAGGCACGCCGCAATATGCGATAGCAGTGTTGGGCGGTGGTGGAATATCCGTAGTCAACGCGGCATTGTTGGCATGGAGGATGGTTCGAACCGCTACACATCCTGCCCATGAAGCACATCATCAATTACGGCTCATGTATTTTTACGCCGCCGAGAGGTTTCTGGTGGTCGTAGCGCTGCTTTGCATATGCATAGTTGTGATGAAATTGTCGCCACTAGCATTGCTGGGTGGCTTTGTAATGGGCCAAGCGGTATTTGTAGCGGGCCGATTTGTTTTGAGTGGTTTTAGACTTAAATAGTGATCAAAAATGTCAAGTGAAGCACACACATCTGCTGAATACATAAAGCACCATTTACAGAATCTGACCTATGGCAAATTGCCGGATGGGAACTGGGGCATAGCTCACACCCACGAGGAAGCCAAGGCAATGGGATTTTGGGCCCTCAATCTTGATACGCTCATTGTGTCCTTGTTGCTTGGCATCGTGATTATGTTCGTGTTTCGCCGCGCTGCAAAAGGTATTTCCGCCGGTGTACCAAGCGGACTGCGCAATTTTTGTGAATGGTCGATCGAGTTTGTCGACAGTAATGTTCGCGGATCATTCTCAGCCAAAAATGACATGGTAGCCCCATTGGCGCTGACTATCTTCTTTTGGATATTTGGCATGAATCTGATGGATCTGATACCAGTTGACTATATACCCTACTTGATGGGGAAACTTGGTGTGCCGTTTTTCAGAATCGTTCCTTCCGCAGATCCGAATGCCACATTTGGCATGGCGATTGGCGTATTCCTGCTGATTCTTTACTACAGCGTAAAGGTAAAGGGCGTGGGTGGATTCCTGGGTGAATTGACTCTGCAACCCTTTGGCAAATGGGGCTTGCCGGTCAACCTGTTGCTGGAAGGTGTCAACCTGATCGCCAAACCGATTTCACTCGCACTGCGGTTATTCGGCAACATGTACGCAGGTGAAATGATCTTTATTCTTATTGCGCTGATGGGTGGCGCATGGGTTGGGCTGACACCCGGAGGCGTTACCTTGTACGGATCACAGATTCTGCTGTCGTTGGGCTGGGCAATTTTTCATATTTTGATTGTCACATTGCAGGCGTTCATTTTCATGGTGCTGACAGTGGTCTATATGGATATGGCACACCAGGAACATCACTAATCGATTTTATCAACTTTACTTTTTTAACAGGAGAAATAAGAAATGGAAATGGCAAATGCACTGCTGTACATCGCTGGAGCCTTGATGATGGGCCTGGGCGCACTTGGCGCTGCGGTCGGTATCGGTATTCTCGGTGGTCGCTTTCTGGAAGGCGCGGCGCGTCAGCCTGAACTGATCCCCATGTTGCGCACCCAGTTTTTCGTGGTGATGGGCCTGGTTGATGCGGTTCCAATGATTGCTGTTGGTATTGCAATGTACGTTCTGTTTGCGGTTGCCTAAGCGTCCCAAGCGAAAACGTATAACTAAAGAAAGGTAGCTTGCATGAATATCAATGCGACTCTTTTAGCTCAGACGATCATGTTCGCGCTGTTTGTGTGGTTTTGTATGAAGTTTATATGGACCCCCATCATGGCTGCACTTGAGGAACGCAAGAAGCAAATCGCCGATGGTTTGGCGGATGCCGAAAGAGCGAAACTCGATCTGGAGTTGGCGGCAAAGCGTTCAGCAGAAATTCTGCGTGAAGCCAAGGAACAGGTCAGCGAAATAGTGGCAAATGGTGAAAAACGTGCCAGCGAGATAGTTGAAGCAGCCAAGGAACAAGCAAAGGCGGAGGGTGACCGCATCATTTCCGGTGCAAAGGCCGAGATCGATCAGGAAGTTTTTCGCGCCAAAGAACAATTGCGTACCCAGGTGTCGTCGATTGCATTGGCTGGTGCGAGCAAGATTCTCGGTCGTGAAATAGATGCGAAGACTCACAACCAATTGCTCGATAAACTGGTTTCGGAAATCTAAATACCATGTCTGAAGCCATTACCATTGCAAGACCATACGCTCAGGCGGCATTTGAAGAAGCACAAAAGCTGGCGGATTTGAAAGGCTGGTCCGAAACGCTGGTTTCTCTTGCGGAGACGATCTGCCATCCTGAAGTCAGCTCGGTAATAACCAGTCCGCGCGTTGCCCAGTCGCAGCTCGAAAGTCTGATGGAAGCGCTGATGGGCAACCAGGCAACGACTCAACAGCGCAACTTTGTCCGAATACTGGTGGACAATCAGCGTCTGCTCCTGCTTCCGGAAATTGTCGCCATCTTTGAGGCACTGCGTGCGGAAGCGGAAAAAACCGTTAATGCGCTGGTTGAATCAGCGTTCGAATTATCTGCCGAGCAACAGGAAAAAATCAAAACCTCGCTGAAGGCGAGAATGGGCCGGGAAATAAAGCTGGTCTGTAAAGTAAACAAGGAATTGTTGGGCGGCGTGGTCATTCGCGCCGGAGATAAAGTGATCGACGGTTCTGCCCGCACCCGCCTAAGCGAAATGGCAAACGCGCTGGCCTGATAATAGATATATCAACGAGGAAATACAGATGAAGCTCAACCCATCCGAAATTAGCAATTTAATACGCAGCCGTATCGACAACTTCGAGGCGCTGACTGAAGCGCGCACCGAAGGAACGGTCGTCAGCGTCACCGATGGTATCGTCCGGGTACACGGACTTTCCGACGTGATGCAGGGTGAAATGCTGGAGTTCCCCGGTAACACTTTCGGACTCGCGCTTAACCTTGAGCGTGATTCGGTCGGCGCCGTGATTCTGGGTGAATACGAGCATATAACCGAAGGTGACACAGTCAAATGTACCGGCCGTATTCTGGAAGTGCCTGTGGGCCCCGAGTTGTGCGGTCGTGTCGTGAATGCGCTGGGCCAGCCCATCGATGGCAAGGGTCCGATCAACACCAAGATGACCGACAAGATTGAAAAAGTCGCTCCGGGTGTGATTGCGCGTAAATCGGTCGACCAACCCGTGCAAACAGGCTTGAAGTCCATCGATTCAATGGTGCCGGTGGGTCGCGGACAACGCGAATTGATCATTGGCGACCGTCAAACGGGTAAAACGGCCGTTGCCGTGGATGCGATCATCAATCAAAAGGGTCAGAACATGACCTGTGTGTATGTCGCGGTCGGTCAAAAGGCATCCACCGTAGTCAACGTGGTGCGCAAGCTGGAAGAACACGGTGCTCTTGAATATACGATCGTGGTTGTTGCAACGGCATCTGATTCGGCGGCGATGCAATTCCTCGCGCCTTATGCTGGTTGTACCATGGGTGAATATTTCCGCGATCGCGGCGAAGACGCGCTGATCGTTTACGATGACTTGACCAAGCAAGCCTGGGCGTACCGTCAGATATCCTTGCTGTTGCGTCGTCCACCGGGTCGTGAAGCATACCCCGGTGACGTATTTTACCTGCACTCGCGCCTGCTGGAGCGTGCAGCGCGTGTGAATGCCGACTACGTGGAAGCATTCACCAAGGGCGCAGTAAAAGGAAAGACAGGTTCGCTGACCGCTTTACCCATTATTGAGACACAGGCAGGCGACGTTTCTGCTTTCGTCCCTACCAATGTGATTTCCATCACCGACGGACAAATATTTTTGGAAGCAGATTTGTTCAACGCAGGTATCCGCCCCGCGATCAACGCAGGTATCTCGGTGTCCCGCGTGGGTGGTGCAGCACAGACTAAAGTCATCAAGAAGCTGGGTGGCGGTGTTCGTCTCGCGCTGGCGCAATACCGCGAGCTGGCTGCTTTCGCACAATTCGCTTCAGATCTGGACGAGGCAACTCGCAAGCAACTGGAACGGGGCCGCATGGTTACCGAATTGATGAAGCAGCTGCAATATGCACCTTTGTCTGTAGCTGAAATGGCGGTCACGCTGTTTGCTGTCAATAAAGGCTACTTCGATGACGTGCCAGTTCCTAAAGCGCTTGCTTTCGAGGCTGTGTTGCACGCTCATCTGAAATCCAGCAACAAGGGCCTGTTGGATACGATTGAATCCAGCAAGGACCTGTCAGCTGACAATGAGAAATTGCTGTCTGCAGCGATCGAAAAATTCAAAGCGACAGCTGTTTACTGATAGAACAACTAACCATCTGACTAAGCTGCAAAAAACGCAGCAAGTCATTGGTTATGATAAAAAAACTAGCCATCCCACTAAGCAACCAAAAGACGGTTGCCAAGTGGCTGGTTATGAGACGGGGTGAAAAATGGCCGGCAGTAAAGAGATACGCACCAAGATCAAGAGTGTAGAAAATACACGCAAGATCACGCGCGCCATGGAAATGGTGGCAGCTGCAAAGATGCGTAAAGCACAGGAACGTATGCACGCGGCCCGCCCTTACGCTGAAAAAATTCGCGCCGTCGCCGCGCATCTATCGCGGGCGAATCCGGAATACAAGCATCCATTTCTGGTGAAGCGAGAAGGAATCAAGAATGTCGGCTTGATCGTGGTGACTTCGGATAAAGGATTATGTGGTGGATTAAACACCAACGTATTGCGTCTCGCAGTGAGTCGCATGAAATCCTGGGAGAGTGAAGGAAAGGGTCTTCTGATTTGCCCGATTGGCAACAAAGGACTGGGATTTATGAACCGTGTCGGGGCCAAGGTCAAATCACATCTGACAGGTTTGGGAGACACACCGCATATAGAGAAACTGATCGGTGCGATAAAAGTGATGCTGGATGCTTACATAGCCGGCGAGATTGATGCGATCCATATCAGCTACAACCATTTCGTCAACACGATGAAACAGGAGCCGTGTGTGGAGCAATTACTGCCGCTAACCGGCGAGCAGATGGGAACCGCGGAAGGTAACTGGGACTATATCTACGAGCCGGACGCCAAACAGGTGATTGATGCATTGCTGGTGCGCTATATAGAGTCTCTGGTTTACCAATCGGTGGTCGAGAACATGGCCTCCGAACAAAGCTCGCGGATGGTGGCGATGAAAGCCGCATCTGATAATGCGAGAGACGTGATTGCGGATCTCAAGCTGGTATACAACAAGGCGCGCCAGGCGGCCATTACCCGTGAAATTTCGGAGATAGTCAGCGGCGCAGCGGCAGTTGGTTGATATAAATAATTTGCAGCAACAAATATTAATTTAGACGGGGTAACTCAAAAATGAGTGAGGGTAAAATGAGTCAAGGAAAGATTGTTCAGTGTATCGGTGCGGTGGTTGACATCGAATTTCCACGCGATCAAATGCCCAAGGTGTATGACGCGTTGACACTGCAGGCAGAAGCTGGTTCGATTGCCGAGGAAGGTCTTACCTTCGAGGTTCAGCAACAACTGGGTGATGGTGTCGTGCGTACCATTGCGATGGGTTCTTCGGATGGGCTGAAGCGCGGCATGCCGGTAATGAATACTCATAATCCGATTACTGTTCCTGTGGGCATGGGCACATTGGGTCGCATCATGGACGTGCTGGGTCGGCCTATCGACGATGCCGGTCCTATCAAGTGCGAAGAAAGACGCCCAATCCATGCCAAGCCGCCGAAATTCGATGAGCTGTCTCCTTCGGTCGATTTGCTGGAGACCGGCATCAAGGTGATCGATCTGGTGTGTCCGTTCGCCAAAGGCGGCAAGGTTGGTTTGTTCGGCGGTGCCGGCGTGGGCAAAACAGTGAACATGCTTGAATTGATCAACAACATTGCCAAGGAACATGCCGGACTTTCGGTATTTGCCGGTGTGGGTGAGCGTACCCGCGAAGGTAACGATTTCTACCACGAAATGTCGGAAGCCGGCGTCATCAAGCTGGACAACCTGTCCGAATCAAAAGTGGCTATGGTGTTCGGCCAGATGAATGAACCGCCAGGCAACCGTTTGCGCGTGGCGTTGAGCGGTCTGACCATGGCGGAAAAATTCCGCGATGAAGGCCGCGACATTCTGTTCTTCGTCGATAATATTTACCGTTACACTCTGGCCGGAACCGAAGTTTCCGCGCTGTTGGGACGTATGCCATCTGCCGTGGGTTACCAGCCGACACTTGCTGAAGAAATGGGCCGATTGCAAGAACGCATTACCTCGACCAAAGTCGGCTCGATCACTTCCGTGCAGGCTGTTTATGTTCCTGCGGATGACTTGACCGATCCAGCTCCGGCAACAACCTTCTTGCACCTGGATTCCACAGTCGTTTTGTCGCGTGACATCGCTTCGCTGGGTATCTACCCGGCAGTTGATCCGCTGGACTCCACTTCACGCCAGCTCGACCCGCTGGTGGTGGGTGAAGAGCATTACAGCGTGGCACGCAAAGTGCAATCCACGCTGCAGCGTTACAAGGAATTGCGTGACATCATCGCGATTCTGGGTATGGATGAATTGGCACCGGAAGACAAATTGGCTGTCGCCCGCGCGCGAAAAATTCAACGCTTCCTGTCGCAACCTTTCCACGTGGCAGAAGTGTTTACCGGTAGCCCGGGCAAATATGTAACTCTGAAAGAAACCATCAAGGGATTCAAGGGTATCGTCGATGGTGAATATGACCACCTGCCGGAACAGGCGTTCTACATGGTAGGCGGAATCGAAGAAGCGGTTGAAAAAGCCAAGACACTGCAGTAAAAACGGGGGCAACCATGGCAATGACCGTACATGTCGACGTAGTTAGCGCGGAAGCGTCAATTTTCTCAGGACTGGCCGAAATGGTCGTGGTTCCGGGAGAGATGGGTGAACTGGGTATATATCCCGGCCACACCGCGCTGATGACACGCATCAAACCGGGTTCGGTCAGGATCAAACGACCGGACCAGGAACAGCAAGAACTTATCTATGTGTCTGGCGGCATGCTTGAAATACAGCCCGGTGTCGTAACTGTACTGGCCGATACCGCGATACGCGGCGGCGACCTAGATGAAGCACGCGCATTACAGGCAAAGCAAGACGCAGAGGAAGCGATGAAGAATCGCACTTCCGACATCGACTATGCCCAAGCCCAGGCCGAACTGGCTGAAGCGATTGCACAGCTGACGACAATCAAACATTTGCGTAACCGTAGCGGACATTAAGATCCGTGCTCGGGGAGGACAAGAAAGCAGCTTCGGCTGCTTTCTTGTTTGGCTGGTGCGGAATTGCTATTCATGCGCTTGCCAGACCAGCATGCGGTTGTTGGACGGCATGGCTATATCGCGCAATAAATTCAAGCCATGCAATGCGGCAAGCTGATTCACTGATTCAAAATCACGCACGCCGCTGTTCGGGTCGCGCGACTTGAGCCATGCATCGAAGCGCGCATTACTTTCGGAAGTAAACTTTCCACCGTAGTTGTATGGCCCATAGAGGCATACATATCCGCCCGGGGCAATACGGCGGCCGATGTTAGCGAACATTCGTTCGACGTCGGGCCACGAAATGATGTGCACGGTGTTGGCATTGAAAATTGCGTCAACCTGTGAAATCGGCCAATCCGCATCACCCACGTCGATGGCCAGCGGGCTTAACACATTGGATAGCTGTGCTTCATCCAGCCATGCCTGTATGCCGGCAAGGTTATGCGCCAATTCGGAAGGTTGCCAGATCAAATGAGGAAGTTCCCGGCCAAAATAAACGGCGTGCTGGCCGGTGCCGCTGGCAATCTCAAGCACCCGCTTGCGCTCGGCGAAAAATTCCTTGAGCACGGCCAGGATAGGTATTTTGTTATTCTCACTGGATTCGGCGTAAGGCTTCATGGGTATATTCCGGTAAATTAGTGACCCATTGTAGAATATGTCATCACAGCTTATAACCTCTCCATGAATGCACCCGCCCTGAAGATCATCGACAACCTTGCGGATATAGACGTTTCCGATTGGGATGCCTTGGCAGGGAAAGATCCGTTTGTTTCGCACGCGTATTTGTCCGCGCTGCAAGGAAGCGGGTGTGCATCGGCGCAGTTCGGGTGGCAGCCGCAATATATTACCCTTTGGCAGAACGCGCGATTGCTGGCAGCAATGCCGCTTTATCTGAAGATGAATTCATACGGTGAGCATGTGTTCGATTTTGCCTGGGCCGACGCATATCACCGGCACGGACTACACTATTATCCCAAGCTGGTGTGCACGGTGCCATTCACACCGGTAACCGGCAAACGTCTGTTGGTGGTACCGGGTGCCGATGAAAACAAATTGCGCGCATTATTGCTCGGTTTCGCGCTGCAGTTTGCAAAAGAATCCGGGGTGTCTTCGCTACATTGCCTGTTTCCTGATGAAGCCGATGCGCAGTTGATGCAGCAACAGGGGATGATGCTGCGCCAGGATGTGCAGTTCCACTGGCAGAATCCGGGCTATCGTGACTTTGATGAATTTCTGGCCACACTGAGCCGTGACAAGCGCAAGCGGATCAGACAGGAGCGGCGCAAAGTGAACCAGGCGGGGATAACTTTACAGTGTATTACCGGTGATAACGCCACCGCAGATCAGTGGGATTTCTTTGCATCATGCTATGCACATACCCGGCAGATACACCATTCACCGCCAGCCTTGAATGATGAATTCTTCCGGCGCATCGGTGCTGATTTTCCTCAAAATACCCTGTTGGTAATTGCGACACGCGAGGGGCGGATGATTGCAAGTGCGCTGAATATAGTTACCAAAGAGGTGCTATACGGGCGCTCATGGGGAACGTTCGAATTTCACTCCGGTCTCCATTTTGAAGCTTGCTATTATCAGGCAATCGAGTTCTGCATCGCGCGCAACATCAAGACCTTTGAAGGCGGGGCACAGGGGGAACACAAGTTGGCACGAGGGTTTTTGCCGGTGACCACACACTCGGCGCATTGGCTGGCGCATGCCGAGTTTTCGCGTGCGGTGGAAAACTATTTGCAGCGGGAGACCAGTGCCATATCGGAGTATGTGGACGAACTGAATGACAGAAGCCCGTTCAAGCACTCATCCTGATAGGCGGTCAATATTCCCGAAAAGTGAATTAAAAGCAGGAGTGTCAGGATTTTGGAACACTACTTGGCTAGCAATATTCCCGCAAGACGTCCGATCAACATCCAGACAGCGAGGAACACCAGCCAGAGGGCAACCCCGACAACAATGGCAAATACGACACTCTGGGGGGTCAAATTAAAGGCGGGTGAAAATAGCTCCCAGGTCGCACGGGCAATAAGCGGATCGGCTTTGGTCAGCATATATGTCAGTTGATGAAACAAATCGGTGTTGAGCGCCTGGAGTGTTTGCCTTAATTGTCCGGCAGAATCAACCATTCCCTGCAACGCTGCACCTTCGTCATGAAAAGTCTGATCTGGACTTACCAGATGATATTGGATCAATTCCAGCAGGCTGCCATGATGAAACTGATTGGCGATCGCCTGAAAGGGCGCTATATCATGCAGTACCTGATCGAGCTGGCCGCCGACGCGCTGACGATACTGGGCGATAAAACTCGGGATGCAGCCGGCAGCAACAACACCGATCACCAGAATGATACGATCCAGAATTCCTCGCAAGAAATCCATCGTGGTCTGACTATGCAAAAATTGTTTTCATACGCGAATCGTGACGCGAACCGGGTCAAATAGCAAGGTTCAACTGCAACTCGGCATTGCGAAATGGTTGTGGTGAAGTCGCCTCACCACTAACAGCAAGTTAAGCGCGCCGAATGGCCGGTTTTGTTTATAATCTGGCATCTACAGAAAGCTGACATGAACCTGTTGAACATTGTTGTCCTTGCTGCCGGAAAAGGCACGCGTATGTACTCCGACAAGCCCAAGGTGCTGCACGCACTGGCGGGTAGGCCGCTGCTGCAACATGTGCTGGATAGTGCCACTGCGCTCCAGCCACAGAAGGTTTGCGTAGTGTACGGGCACGGCGGCGATGCAGTGCCCAAAGCAATGGCGCATTACAAGGCCAGCTTTGTGATCCAGGAGCCGCAACTGGGGACAGGACATGCGGTGCAACAGGCGATGCCGCACCTAGATGATGATGGCAAGACACTGGTACTGTATGGCGATGTGCCGCTGATTCAGCAAAGCACGTTGCACCAGATGCGACTAGCGGGTGACGGACTGGTGTTGTTGACCGTGAATCTGCCCAATCCGACTGGTTACGGACGGATTGTGCGCGATGCGCAGGGCGATGCCCAGAGCATCGTCGAGGAAAAAGATGCCACACCCGAGCAGCGCGAGATCCGTGAAGTGAATACCGGCATCCTGCTGGCACCGACGAAGTTGTTGCGTGGCTGGTTGGAAAAACTGCAGAATAAAAATTCCCAGGGTGAGTACTACCTTACTGACATCGTCAGCATGGCCGTCCAACAAAGTATTGCCGTGCATACCGTGCAGCCCGCACACGAGTGGGAGGTACACGGCATAAACAGCAAATCGCAGTTGATGGTGCTGGAACGTACCTGGCAATTGGTCGAGGCTTCGCGTTTGCTGGTGCAGGGCGTGACACTGGCAGACGCCGCGCGCATCGATATACGCGGAAAACTGGATTGCGGTCGCGATGTCGAGATTGATGTCGGCTGTATCTTTGAGGGTAACGTGACTCTGGGCAACAACGTACGGGTGGGCGCTTACAGTGTGATCAGGGATGCCAGCATCGCTACAGGGACGGACATCGCACCCTACAGCCACATTGACAGCAGCGAGGTGGGCGCTAACTGCCACATCGGTCCCTACGCGCGCTTGCGCCCCGGAACCAAACTACATGATGAAGTGCATATCGGCAATTTTGTTGAAGTGAAAAACAGCGAAATCGCGGCAAACAGCAAGGCCAATCATCTCAGCTACATTGGCGACAGCACGGTCGGGAGCCGCGTCAACATCGGCGCAGGTACCATCACATGCAATTATGACGGTGCGAACAAGCATCGCACCGTCATAGACGATGATGTATTGATCGGTTCGGATACTCAGCTGATCGCCCCAGTGACGGTGGGCAAGGGCGCAACGATAGCCGCCGGCACCACGGTGTGGAAAGACGCCCCTGCCGGGGAATTGACACTGAATGGCAAAACACAAACGACCAAGCCGGGCTGGAAGCGTCCCCAAAAGGCAAAAAAATAATGAAAGTGAAGAAATAACATGTGCGGAATCGTAGGCGCAGTAGCACAACGCAATGTAGTACCAATTTTGCTGGAAGGTCTGCTACGGCTGGAATATCGCGGCTATGACTCGGCCGGTCTGGTCGTGGAACACAATGGACAGCTGGAACGAATGCGTAGTACCGGACGCGTTCCCGACCTTGCCAAAAAAAGCGCGGCCATCGAAGGTTTGATCGGCATCGCGCATACACGTTGGGCGACGCACGGCGTACCCAGCGAGCGTAACGCACACCCGCATGTCAGCAAAAATCTCATTGCTGTAGTGCATAACGGAATCATCGAAAACTACGAGACATTGCGCACCCGCCTGACAGGCGCTGGCTATGAATTCACATCGGATACCGATACCGAAGTCATCGCACATTTGATACATAGCCACTACATACTTGGCAATTCGCTGTTGGCCGCAACACAGGCATCACTTGCCGAGTTGGTGGGCGCTTACGCGATAGGCGTCATCGCGGCGGACAATCCCGACCAACTCATTTGTGCGCGACGCGGCAGCCCACTCTTGCTGGGTGTGGGTATCGGAGAACATTTCATTGCCTCGGACGTCTCCGCGCTGTTGGCGGTGACCCGCAATATCGTCTATCTCGATGAGGGTGATGTGGTTGAACTGGGGCGACTCGATTATCATATCTACAATGCGCAGGGCAAACGCGTGGAGCGCGCGGTGCAAATCAGCGAGATGAGCAACGAAAGCGTACAGTTGGGTCAGTATCGCCACTACATGCAGAAGGAGATCCACGAACAACCTCAGGCATTGGCGGATACGCTCGAATCGGTTTGCAACAGCCAGTCGCTGGTGCCCGGTATTTTTGGTGCAGAAGCAGCGGATACGTTTGCCGGTATCGACAGTGTATTGATTTTGGCATGCGGCACCAGTTATCACGCCGGGCTGGTGGCCCGCTATTGGCTGGAAGAGATTTCCGGCATCCGCTGTACTGTGGAAGTGGCCAGCGAGTATCGCTATCGCGTCAGCGTTGCAAACCCGAATACACTGGTGGTGGTCATCTCGCAATCCGGGGAGACCGCCGACACTCAGGCCGCGCTGAACCATGCCAAGGCGCAAGGCCAAATCCATACGCTCGCGATCTGCAACGTTGCGGAAAGTGCACTGGTCAGATTGTGCAAGCTGCGCCTGCTGACACGTGCCGGGCCGGAAATCGGCGTGGCTTCAACCAAGGCGTTCACCACGCAGCTTGCCGCGCTGTTCCTGCTAACACTGGTGCTAGCCAAACAACGCGGACGATTGACCGAAGAGCAGGAGCAAAAACATCTGCACGAATTGCGCCACTTGCCCACGGCGGTGCAAAGGGTGCTGGATATGGAACCGCAAATCGCCAAGCTCGCCGAGCAGTTTGCAAGCAAACATCACGCACTGTTCCTGGGGCGCGGCCTTCACTACCCTATTGCACTGGAAGGTGCACTCAAACTCAAGGAGATTTCCTATATACATGCTGAAGCCTATCCCGCAGGCGAGTTGAAACACGGTCCGCTGGCGCTGGTGGACAAGGACATGCCGGTGATCTCGGTTGCGCCGAACGATGCGCTGCTGGAAAAACTGAAATCCAATTTGCAGGAAGTTCGTGCACGCGGTGGGGAACTGTATGTGTTCGCCGATGCGAATACTCATATAAGCGAGGCGGACGGCATCCATATCATTCAGATGCCTGAACACGCGGGATATTTAAGCCCGATTTTGCACACCATTCCGCTGCAATTGCTGGCCTATTATGTTGCGCTGCAAAAGGGCACCGATGTGGACAAGCCGCGCAATCTTGCCAAGTCGGTCACGGTCGAGTGACGCGCTTGGCGCAAGGCCATTGAAGCAAAAATAGATGGATATTTACACCTATCAGTGGCTGGAAGCACGGGATAAACGCTGTCTCAAAGCAGGATAATTTTCTCCCTGCAGTTTAGAATTACAACCTCGAAAAATTTCTGGAAATCGCATTATGCCCCAATACCGTTCCCGTACTTCCACTCATGGTCGCAACATGGCCGGTGCGCGTTCGCTCTGGCGTGCCACAGGCATGACTGACGGTGATTTCGGCAAGCCCATCATCGCCATCGCCAACTCGTTCACCCAGTTCGTACCCGGACATGTCCACCTTAAAGACATGGGGCAACTGGTCGCGCGCGAGATCGAGAAGGCGGGTGGTATCGCCAAAGAATTCAATACCATTGCGGTGGATGATGGCATCGCCATGGGGCACGACGGTATGTTGTATTCGCTGCCCAGCCGCGATTTGATCGCCGACTCGGTGGAATATATGGTCAATGCACACTGCGCCGATGCGCTGGTATGCATTTCAAATTGCGACAAGATCACGCCGGGCATGTTGATGGCGGCGATGAGATTGAATATCCCCGTTGTGTTTGTTTCCGGCGGGCCGATGGAAGCGGGCAAGGTGAACTGGCAAGGCAAGGTCAAAGGCCTGGATCTGGTGGATGCGATGGTCGCGGCTGCTGACAGCCGCGTGAGCGATGACGAGCTGGACGCCATCGAACGTTCCGCTTGTCCCACCTGCGGTTCCTGCTCGGGCATGTTTACCGCAAACTCGATGAATTGTCTGACGGAAGCACTGGGATTGTCCTTGCCCGGCAATGGTTCGCTGGTTGCAACACACGCCGAGCGTAAACAGTTGTTCCTGAGCGCCGGCCGTACCATTGTTGAATTGTGTAAACGATATTACGTGCAGGACGATGCCGGAGTATTGCCGCGCAGCATCGCCAACTTCGATGCATTCGAGAACGCGATGACACTGGACATCGCCATGGGCGGTTCGACAAACACGGTGTTGCATCTGCTGGCCATCGCGCGCGAGGCGGAAGTGGATTTCACCATGAAGGACATGGATCGCCTGTCGCGCCATGTGCCGACGTTGTGCAAAGTGGCACCCTCGTCCGAATATCACCTGGAGGACGTGCATCGTGCCGGTGGAGTCCCTTCAATTTTGGGTGAACTGGATCGCGCCGGATTGCTGCATGGCGAGGTTGGCACAGTACATAGCAAGACTTTGCGCGAGGGGCTCAGGCAGTGGGATATCATGCAAACCGGCAATGCGGCAGTGAAGGAATTCTTCCGTTCTGCACCCGGCGGCATCAGCACCACCATCGCGTTCTTGCAGTCGGCGCAATATCCCGAACTTGATGCCGACCGCGTCCAAGGCTGCATCCGCGACAAAGCGCATGCTTATTCCAAAGACGGTGGATTGGCGGTGTTGCACGGCAACATTGCGCTGGATGGCTGTATCGTGAAGACCGCGGGCGTGGATGACAGCATTCTCAAATTTAGCGGACGTGCACGGGTGTTTGAAAGTCAGGATGCCGCAACCGCAGGCATACTCGCAGACCAGATCGTCGCAGGCGATGTGGTGGTCATTCGGTACGAAGGCCCGAAAGGGGGTCCGGGTATGCAGGAGATGCTGTATCCGACTTCTTATCTGAAATCAAAAGGACTGGGCAAGGCGTGTGCGCTGCTCACCGACGGACGCTTCTCCGGCGGCACATCCGGCTTGAGCATCGGCCACGTCTCGCCGGAAGCGGCCAGCGGCGGTGCCATCGGTTTGGTGCAGGAAGGCGATCGCGTCGAGATCGACATTCCGAACCGAACGATCAATCTGGCAATCTCCAATGCCGAGATGGCAACGCGCCGCGCGGCAATGGAAGCAAAAGGCAAGCAGGCATGGAAGCCTGTTGCCGACCGGCCGCGTAAAATATCGGCTGCTTTGCGTGCCTATGCAGCCATGGTGACCAGTGCCGATAAAGGCGCGGTTCGTGATGTGTCGCAAGTGGAAAATTGATTCTGGATTCAACTATGAAACTTTGGAGATGCTGATCCTCAGGCTATGTAGTAATGAAAAATTATCCAGGAAATAACACACAGCAACACCAGACTGATCAAAGTCAGCAAAATATTGTAGCGATGTTGCTGCTCAAGTATCTTTTGTAGCATTGCATCGTTGCGGAAGTTGCCATCGCTGCTCAAGTATCGATGCAACAGGCGCGGTAACTGTGGCAATACGGTAGCGTAGTTCGGCGCTTCGGTATGCAACGATTTGATCAAGCCGCGCCAGCCCACCTGTTCGCTCATCCAGCGTTCCAGCCACGGTTTGGCGGTTTTCCACAGATCCAGTTCCGGGTCGAGTTGCAGCCCCAGTCCCTCGATATTGAGCAGCGTCTTTTGCAGCAAAACCAATTGCGGTTGTACTTCGATGCCGAAACGGCGCGAAGTCTGGAACAGGCGCAACAGCACGCGTCCGAATGAAACCTCGCGCAGCGGCTTGTCAAAGATGGGTTCGCATACCGCGCGTATGGCCGCTTCCAGCTCATCTACGCGAGTCTCCAACGGCGCCCAGCCCGATTCAATGTGCACCTCGGCGACACGCTTGTAGTCACGGCGAAAAAACGCAATGAAATTTTGCGCGAGATAATGTTTGTCGATATCGGTCAGCGTGCCCATGATGCCGAAATCCAGCGCGATGTACTGGCCGTTGGCCGCAACCTGGACATTACCGGGATGCATGTCGGCGTGAAAAAATCCATCACGGAAAACCTGCGTATAAAATATCTCGACACCGATTCTGGCCAGCTTGGGAATGTCCACGCCGGCCTTGCGCAATTCATCCACCTGGCTGACAGGTATGCCATACATGCGCTCCATCACCATGACTCCGGTACTGCAATAATCCCAATACATCTCGGGAACCAGAAGCAGTGGTGAATTGGCAAAATTCCGCCTGAGCTGGCTGCCATTGGATGCCTCGCGCATCAGATCAAGTTCATCTTCGAGATGCTTTTCGAATTCGGAAATCACCTGGCGCGGTTTGAGGCGACGGCCGTCCGCCCAAAGCCATTCGATCAAATCGGCCGCCACTTTCATCAGTGCGACATCGTGGGCGATGATGTTGGTTATGCCTGGCCGCAAAATCTTGACCGCGACATCCCGGCCATCCGGAAGTATTGCAAAATGCACCTGTGCCACCGATGCACTGGCGACGGGGATGTTCTCAAAACATTGGAATACTTCCCGCAAAGGTTTGCCGTAGGCGGCTTCGAGCAATGCGATGGCCTGCACGGAGGGGAAGGGCGGTACCTGATCCTGAAGCTTGGCGAGTTCGTCGGCAATGTCAGCAGGCATCAGGTCGCGCCGCGTGGACAGCATTTGCCCGAATTTTACGAAGATAGGCCCGAGCTTTTCCAGCGCCAGACGCAACCGCACTGCACGCGGTTTGGACGTGTTGCGCAGGAACAGCATCAAGTTCAACGGCACACGCATCCAGCGCACCCGTTCATGCGCCAGCAAAAACTCATCCAGCCCGAAACGCAGCACAACGACAATGATTTTGAGCAAACGGAAAATGCGCATTTTCAGATTTTTTCGGTAACAGACAGGCGATCGATACGTTGCTCCAGCCGCGCCAGATCATCACGCAAAGTATCGACCTGCTGCAGGAACCCCGATACCTGCAGCGGCTTGGCGATTAGCGGGCGCTCCTCGGTCAGGTATTCTGCTGTAGCCCGGGACAGATTGACGGCAGCGTCGAGCATCTGTTGCCGCCCACTGTGGAAGGCTTGCACCAGTCGTTCAGCCATGATGTCGCCGGTGAAGCTGCTCAGGTCTTCCGCAGCATCCCAGCGCAAATTTCGCGACAGAAAAAAGATTTCCGTTAGCAGCGCCGTATCTCCTTCGGCGCGGATCTCGGTATGCGCCTTTTCGTCATGTGCAGCCAGACGCGGTAACAGGGAAGGCGGGATCACACACACCGCATCAACGCTGGTTGAGGAAGCAACACTCTGTAACGAACCGTCCGCCAATATTGTGCAGGCAAATGAAAATGGTGCAATGTCGAACCGCGCGGTTTTGCCGGGGAAGTTTGCGAGCCGCTGCAATGCCCAGTTGTTCCGGGCAAGCAGGTGATTCAATACCATGACGGAAGGATGTGTGAGCACAATGACTTAAGACAAAAAAGACGGATGGACGCGTATCGTCAACGACATCAAAAAAAATTGATTCATGTATATCTCTTCGTGTGGGCAAAGTCACGCGGAGTGAAGTATAACACCGGTGGTTTAAACCTGCGGCTACGCCTGAATTTCAGTCATTTTCGTGAAGCAAATTATCAGATATGAGCATCTCCGGATAACTCATTACATTTTGGAAGGCATGCAGATTAATTCACCCTCTTTCGCAAATAAGCTTTTGCCCGATGGTGGATAGTCCGCGGGTTTTGCTGTACGGGGACTACCCACGCCTTGAGCGCTTCAAGCACAAAAAAATTGTATTTGTTCCCCATCTTCATGTCAGCAACCCTGCATTCCAGGTTGGCAAAACATTACTCAATCAGCGGCAATTGTAAGCAGGAGGCTGTGGTGGAACAGTATCTACCCCCTGCGGGGATTGTCAAAACGGCGGTTCACTGGACAGGGTTAACAGATTTTCGCGTAATGGGTGGACGAAACTCAATTCCCGCGCGTGAAGCAGCAGCCGTTCCGCGATATTGCCGGCGTTTTCTCCGTAAAGTTCATCGCCGAGTACCGGATGCCCGATGGCCGCCATATGCAATCGCAATTGGTGGGTGCGTCCGGTTGCGGGCTCCAGATCGACGCGGCTGGCAAGCAAGCCACACTCGCCATGATGCATCGAATCGCGGGCGGGATATTCCAAATATTCCAGCAGGACATAGCGCGTGAGTGACGGTTTGCCGATGTAGAAATCAACCTTTTGGCGCGGTCGATTCGGCCAGTCGGAAGCCAGCGGCAGGTCCACCTCTCCCGTGCTGGTCCCGACCCTGCCTGATACGATTGCGACATAGGATTTTTTTATCGCGCGCTCACGAAACAGGCATGAAAGCCGCTGGTGCATTACAGCGCCACGTGCAAACACCAGCAAGCCTGAAGTGCTCATGTCCAGGCGGTGTACGCTGCGGGCATCCGGGAATTCCTTCTGTACTCGGACCGCCAGGCTGTCAGCTTTGTCCAGCCCGCGTCCCGGCACGGAAAGCAGTCCGGCAGGTTTGTTCACCACCAATAGCGATTCGTCACAATAGACAATGTCGAGACCGTAGTCGGGAGGCGGGTTGTATGTTGACTGTGACTGGGGCACTAGCGTTTCCAATCAATGGCGTGCACGTTGCTCAGGCAAAACCGGTCTGCATTGATTTTCTTGATACATCCAGTCCGCAGCCGGCGCTGCGGAGGGCAAAGGCAAGGTTACCGCGCATACTCGTGTTTGAAATGAGCTGACGAGATTTCAAACTCGATAATATCAGCACGGTTCTCGGCAAATGATTCCCCGAGGCTGATCGAGCCATTTCCCTGCAGGAAAATTTCATCGCGGATGATATGGGCCACATTGCCGTCGCTGTAACGAACGTAGGTTCCATTGGTGCTTTGGTCAATGATGATAAACCTGCCGAAACGCAATTCGATATGAATATGCAAGCGTGATGCGAGCTCATTCTGCACAACCAGATCGCATGTATCGTCTCGTCCCAATACCACGCTTCTGCACTCTTTGTTGACCTTGATAGTGAGGCCGCGATAGCGCAAAATCATTTCATCGATATTGTCCTTGGACTTGCGGAATGCAGGCATGCCGATGCGTGTGGATTGCACATCTTCCTGCTCAAGGATAATCTGGTAAAGGACGAATTGGTCCTGTTTGCCTTTAAGCTCGGCACGCAGAATTTGGCGCATTTTGCTTCGCAAATCACCCGGCAGGGCGTCGAATACCGCCTGGGTCGCCATGATCTGGCCCGCACGCGTTTTAGCGGTGACGCGCGAGGCGACGTTAACAGTGTTGCCGAATACATCATTCGATTCCTTGATTACAGGGCCAAAGTTGAAGCCAATGCGAATGTGCAACGGTACACCATTCAGGGGCTGGGAATTTTCCACCGCGTGTCGGATGGAACAGGCGGCATGAAAGGCAGTTTCAGCGCTCGGGAAAGTGGCCATGACCTCGTCGCCTATGGTCTTTATCAGCGTACCCTGGCAGGCAAAAATCTTGTCGCTCATGGTGGTGATGCATTGAAAAATCAATTTTCGCGCCAGGTCGTCCCCAAGATTTTCATATAGCGATGTGCTGCCGCAAATATCTGCAAACAGGACCGCAAGTTTATCTACACTTTGTGGCATATGGAATCGTTAGGGGCGCCGTAAATTTTTCCCAGGAGCCTGGATGCTTTCAAAATTACCTGACAATCAGGTGGCAACACGGCGTAAGGTATGCTCTGTATCCAGCGCAGCGCGGGCACGATTGCAAATTTATGGAGCCCCCGAGTTGCACTGCAAATGTGTGCACATCATCGCTGATGTGAGTGGGGGATGCAAGAGGCAGGAGCCAAGTGAGTTTAGGCAGCGAATTGGACTTCAACACTGCAATAATCGCGAGAAATCGCCAGGGTGCAGCAAAACCGGACAGGTTGATTTTTGTATTACCGATGCAGCCCTAGGCCTTTCTGACGTACTCGGACTTCAGCGACATTGCCCCGATACCGTCAATCCTGCAGTCGATGTCATGGTCACCCCCGACAATTCGGATGTTCTTCACCTTGGTTCCCACCTTGACCACTGATGAAGAACCCTTGACCTTCAGGTCTTTGATCACCGTGATGCTGTCGCCGTCATTCAGCACATTTCCGGAAGCATCACGCACCACGCGCTTTTCGTCCAAACTCTCTACCACGGAGTCCTTGCTCCATTCATGTGCGCATTCTGGGCATGCATATATGTTGCCGTGCTCGTAGGTGTACTCGGAACTGCAGTTCGGACATTTGGGAAAATTACTCATGAACAAGTTTCATCTTCAAATTCTCGCCAGTCACTTTTATGGCAGGAAGTGACGGCAGGCTAAAGTTTGTATCCACGATGCACCGCCACCACGCCGCCAGTCAGGTTGAAATATTCGACACGTTCCAGTCCGGCTTCTTCCATCATGCGTTTAAGCTCTTTCTGTCCGGGGTGCATGCGAATGGATTCGGCAAGATATCGGTAGCTGTCCGCGTCGCCGGCGATGAGTTGCCCCATCTTGGGCAACAGCTTGAAGGAATAAAGGTCGTAGGCTTTTTCCAGCGGTTTTGCGACCTTGGAGAATTCCAGAACGATCACACGGCCGCCGGGCTTCAGCACGCGTTGCATCTCGCGCAGGGCGGCGTCCTTGTGGGTGACGTTGCGCAAGCCGAATGCGATGCTGACACAATCGAAGTGGTTATCGGGGAAAGGTAGGTGTTCGGCATCGCATTGTGTGACTGGCGTTGCGATCCCCTCGTCAAGCAGGCGGTTACGCCCCACGCGCAGCATGGCGTTGTTGATATCGGTGAGAACGACCTGTCCGGTGCTGCCGACTTCCTTGAGGAACAGCCGCGACAGATCGGCCGAACCGCCCGCGACGTCCAGTACGCGCTGTCCGGGGCGCACCCCGCTGACACTGATTGCATAGCGTTTCCACAGGCGATGCAGGCCGGCGGACATCAGGTCGTTCATCACGTCATATTTCCCCGCAACCGAGGTGAACACGCCTGCAACGCGTTTCGCCTTTTCGGTTTCGTCTACCGTTTCAAAACCGAAATCGGTGGTTTTATTCATGGCGGATATTCCATTGTCTAGTGACCGCAGCCCTTGGGAGCGGGGGCGGGGGACTGATTGACGGAAGGCTTGCGGCTTGCGCCGGCATTGTCCAGTTTTTGCAGATATGCCTGCCAAAGTTCGTCGCGCCTGCCGCCCAGATGTCGCAGGTATTCCCAGGAATACAGGCCACTGTCGTGGCCGTCGTCGAATGAGATCTGCATTGCATAGCTGCCGACCGGTTCTACGCCGAGGACTTTCACGTCTTGCTTGCCAACTTGCAGTACTTCCTGTCCGGGACCGTGTCCGCGTACCTCGGCAGAAGGGGAATGCACGCGCAAAAACTCATAGGGCAGACGATAGCTGGGGCTGTCGGCAAAGGCGATCTCGAGTTCGCGTGCTTGCTGGTGCAGAATGATTTCGGTAGGTTGTTCTGTCATGATTTATAAGGAGCGGATCTTCTTCAATAGCGCGGTAGTGGAACGTTCATGTAAAAAAGGGATGCTGTGCACCGTGCCGCCCCAGCTTTGCATTTCGTGGGCACCGACAATTTTTTCCGGGCGCCAGTCACCGCCTTTCACCAGCACCTCGGGTTTGCAGGCCAGGATCAAATCCAGCGGTGTATCCTGGTCGAATCTTACCACCATGTTGACCGATTCCAGCGCGGCGAGCACCATCATGCGATCCTGCTCAGGATTGATCGGCCGGTCATCGCCCTTGCCTTGCCGTTTCACCGATACATCGCTGTTCACACCGATGATCAGTGATGCACCCAGTGCGCGGGCCTGCGCGAGATAAGTCACGTGACCGCGATGCAGAACGTCAAAACATCCGTTGGTGAAAACCAGCGGGCGGGGCAAGGCGGCTATACGTTCAGCCAGTTCCCCGACCGGGCATATTTTGTGTTCGAAAGCGGGTGCGGGATACATTCAGTCAGGGCGTTCAAACAGTACGGGCATGCAATGTGCCGTTTTTACAAGCAACGGTGAGATGATCCATGCGGTCATTCTCCCAGCAGAAGAAAATCGATGATATCGCACAGACAGTGCAGGCTTAACAAATGCACTTCCTGTATGCGCGCGGTGCTTTGTGCATCCACGCAGATCAGCACATCATCGTCACGCAGCACGCGCGCCATTTCACCGCCGTCGCGTCCGGTCAGCGCAATCACGCGCATATCGCGTTCGTGGGCGGCATGGATGGCGGCCACCACGTTCGGCGAATTGCCGCTGGTGGAAATCGCCAGCAGGCTGTCGCCGGGCAAACCCAGCGCACGAACCTGCTTGGAAAATATCTGGTTGTAGTCGTAATCATTGGCAATCGACGTCAGCACCGAACTGTCGGTGGTCAGCGCAACACACGCCAGGCCGGGGCGCTCTTTTTCGAAGCGATTCAGCAATTCTGCTGCAAAATGCTGGGCGTCGGCCGCCGAGCCGCCATTTCCGCAGGCCAGAATTTTGCCGTCGTTGGTGACACAGTCGAAAAAGATTTGCGCACTGTCGGCGATGGGTTTTGCCAGCCCGTCTTTTACCTTCAGCTTGATCTCCGCGCTGTCCTTGAAATGCCTGATGATGCGTGTGTTGATGTCCATGTTGAGCCGTTGGGTAACCGTTAAGCGCGAATATTAACCGAATCAGGCATCAAACGCATTCTTGAGCCATTGCATGTTGTGCTCTTCCACACCGTCCAGCAGCACAACATCGAAGCGGCATGCCGGGATACGGGCAAGACTGGCAAGATATTGTTGCGCGGTACGGATGATGCGCTGTTGCTTGTGTGCATCGATGCTGGCCGCTGCACCGCCGAAGCCGACATTGCGCCGCAAGCGCACCTCGATGAATACCAGCGTTGTTCCATCCCGCATGATCAAATCGATTTCGCCAAAACGACCTCGATAATTTTGCGCGATCAATTTCAAGCCCTGCTGCTGCAGATATTGCACAGCCAGTTTTTCGGCCTGTGCACCCTGTGTAATCATGGCCGGGTGGTTGGCTGGCCGGGAAACATTTGTGGAGCGGGTGTGGCAGCGGCTGGTGCATCAGACAATTGCGCGCGTCCCTGGGCAAATACGGCCGGAATCGCAATGCGTTCGAAGTTGTGGCCGTTGAGCTGGATTTGGCCACTTACGCCATCCAGCGGCAAATCGGTATTTAGATTGCCCACCAGCATCAATTCAATCAAGCGGAACGAGTCTATACCCAATGCGTATAGTCGGTCACGGCTGGCCGAAAGGGGCGGATTGGGTTGCGGATAAATCATCACGGCGGGGTGGTCGGGTTGCAAAAGCCATGGCATATCGACAAAGTGGACACCACTCAGATCGTAATTGGCCAGTACGTTATCGTTTCCGGTAAAGACCTGTGAAGTGGCATAAACCGGTATCTTGCTGGGCAGGTAAGGGCGAATTAGACGCGAATTCTCGGCGTCGGTAGCGAGAAATACCATGGTGTCAGTTATGTCGGCAATATCGGCAAACACCGAGGGGTCGCCGTTGTATTCGATCTCGCGCAAAATGCCCCTGTCTGCACCCTGTGCCGAATTTGTCCATGCTTCCTCAAAGGCTGACTGCACACGCTGGGACAGCGGCAAGTGGGAGGTAATGATGATGGCCTGATGCAGCCCCTGCTGTTTGGCTATTTGTGCAACTTGCCGCGCTTCGGCTTCTACTGCCATGCCGAAAAAATACAATTGCGGGGCAAATTGACCGTCCACGATGTTCAATGCAAGCGTCGGAACCGGAATGTCCCGGTCGGCCGCCAGCGCGCTGACGCCGTTACGCGTTAACGGTCCCACCACAGCGCGTGCCCCGTTGGCGATGGCTTGGCGATAAGCGGTAACGACGCTGGAGTTTTCGTCAAAGTCACTGTAAACGCGTATCGGCATCATCAATCTTTTGCTGTTTGAATTGGCCGCCGCAAAAAATCCCTGCTCGACAGCATTTGCTGCGGGGCCGAATATGTCCGATTTCACCGGCAGCAGAAGCGCGATGTGCGGAAAGGGCGTCACATTAGGGAGTACGACAGGGGCGGGAATTGTTACGACAGCTTCAGGGATTGCGGGCGTTGCAACAACGCCGGAAATGGCAGCTGGTTGTTCCGTGATAGCTGGCGGGGACACGGGCTGCATCTGCGGTACAGTGCTGGTACAGGCGTATAGTGAGAACAAAATTGAAAGTAAGAGGAGTACACGTTGCATAGCAAACATCCGCAAAAGTTGGAACCCGCATTATATGTAGTTGCCACCCCGATAGGAAATTTGCGTGATATCACCCTGCGCGCGCTCGAGGTGCTGGCCGCCGCAGACGTGCTGGCCGCCGAGGATACGCGCAACACCGCACATTTGTTGACCCACCATGCTATCAGCGCGAATAAACTGATTGCGTTGCATCAGCATAACGAACGGGGTGCTGCGGAAAAAATAATCGCATTCCTGGAGGGCGGGCAAAGCGTGGCATTTGTCAGCGATGCGGGAACGCCGGCCATCAGCGATCCGGGCGCATTGCTGGTACAGGCAGTGCGTGCTGCGGGTCTGCGCGTTGTGCCGATACCCGGTCCGAGTGCGGCGATAGCAGCCTTGTCCGCGTCCGGCTTGAACGAGCCGCATTTCATGTTCTGCGGATTTTTACCCAACAAATCTGCAGCAAGGTGTACCGTGCTGCAAACGTTGATCAGCTACACCGGCACGCTGGTGTTTTACGAAGCGCCGCACCGGATCGTCGAATGTGTCGCAGATTTGTGCGCGGTTTTGGGGGGCAAGCGGCAGATCGTGCTGGCCCGCGAAATCACCAAACTGTTCGAGACAATACACTCCTGCGCATTGTCCGATGCCGAAGCCTGGTTACAATCCGACAGCAATCAGCAACGCGGCGAATTTGTCGTGATGGTTTCCGGTGCGATACCGGAACCGGGTTTGTCTGTTGAGACTCTCGGCGTACTTTCCACACTGCTCGACGAATTACCGCTCAAGCAGGCGGTACAACTCGCCGCAAAAATTACCGGAGCAAGCCGTAACGAGCTGTACCAACGGGCCCTGCAAATCAAAAACCCTGCTTGAGCCGGGGGAATAGACACGTCTCGTTTTACTTTCAAACAACTGTTTGATAGAGTGGCGGGGTTAAAATTTGCATCACCCGGGTGATATTTTAAAGAACGGTTGAACCATGGAGAAACAAATAAAAAAAATAACGGTTGCTCTTTCACTCGCCATGCTGATGACGGGATGTGCCGTGGGCCCCGATTTCAAGCGGCCGGCGCCCCCTACCGTTAAAGGTTATACCGCTGAACCATTGCCTGCCCATCCTTCTTCAACGGATGCCGGACAGCAGTTCGTGGAGGGCCGTGACATTCCTGCGCAATGGTGGACGCTGTTCCATTCGCCGGCGCTTAACCAGCTGGTCGAGCGGTCGCTGAAGGCAAATCCCAATCTGCAGGCGGCACAGGCTACTTTGCGGCAGGCACAGGAAAATGTGTATGCAGCGGAAGGCACGCTGTTTCCCAGCGTCAATGCCAACGGGTCAGTCATGCGGCAAAAGACCAGCGGTGCCCAGAACGGACAGAAATTCCCGGGCTCGTTGTTTACACTCTATAACGCTTCAGTCAGCGTTTCCTATGGCATAGACCTGTTCGGGATAGCCCGCAGGGGTCTGGAGACGGTCGAGGCGCAACAGGAGTTCGAGCGCTTTCAGCTCGAAAGCGCCTACCTGACCCTGACCGCGAACGTGGTGACTACGGCAGTGCAGGAAGCTTCGTTGCGTGCCCAGATTTCGGCAACCAGGGAGATCATCGATGCCGAAGCCCAGCAACTGGACATGTTGCAGAAGCAATACGATGTAGGCGCGCTTTCCAAATCCAGCGTGCTGGCCCAGCAAACTGCGCTTGCGCAAACCCGCGCCGGCTTGCCGCAACTGGAAAAGCAGCTGGCCCAGATACGCAATCAACTTGCCGCACTTGCAGGCTATTTCCCGAGCGAAAATGGCGCCGCAGCATTTGATCTCGAGATGTTGCAACTTCCGCATGAACTGCCGGTAAGTTTGCCTTCAAAACTGGTTGAGCAGCGTCCCGATATTCGTGCCGCGGAATCGCAGTTACATGCTGCCAGCGCCGAGATCGGTGTAGCCACGGCCAGCATGTTCCCGCAACTTACGCTCAGCGCCGGAGCGGGATCGGTTGCCAACAGTGCCGGCAGCTTGTTTTCAGCAGGAAGCGGGATATGGAATGTTGGTGCAGGGCTGATACAGCCGATTTTCCGCGGTGGCACGCTACTGCACCAAAAACGTGCCGCGGTCGCCGCCTACGATGCCGCTGCTGCACAATATCGCAGCGTTGTGTTGTCGGCTTTCAAGGACGTAGCCAATGTGCTGGATGCGCTGCAGTCCGATAACAGCATCTTTGAAGCGCAGACGGTAGCTGCGCAATCGGCAACCGACAGTCTCGACATTACGCGCAAACAGTACCAGGTTGGGGCGGCAAGTTATCTGTCATTGCTCAACGCCCAGCAGGCATATCAGCAAACCCGGATCGCGCTGGCACAGGCGCGTGCCACACGTTATGCCGATACGGCCGCGCTGTTCCAGTCGCTGGGCGGAGGCTGGTGGAATCGTGACGATGGATCAGACCAGACCAGTCACAAAATATCAGAGGTAGACAAACAATGAGTATCGTAACCATACAGCAGAATTTAAAACGGAGACAGCAACAATGACAAAACGAATGGTGATCATGCTCGTTTTGGCCGGGTTGGTATTTGGCGGCATATTCGGCTTCCAGGCGTTCAAGGGGCGCATGATGAAAAAATACATGTCTTCCATGGGCAATACGCCACAAACGGTTTCAACCATCACAGCCGGCTATCAGGAATGGTTGCCGCAATTGGAGGCGGTCGGCAGCCTGCGCGCAATCAATGGTGTCGAGGTCAGCCCTGAAGTGTCAGGCACCGTTGCCGCGCTCAATTTCATGCAGGGTCAGGATGTCAAGAAAGGAACGGTACTGGTGGAACTGGTTGCAGATAGCGACGTCGCCAGGCTGCATTCGCTTCAGGCTGCTTCCGCACTGGCCAAGAGCACTTACGCGCGCGACAGACAGCAATTCGAATTCAAGGCGGTCAGTCAGCAGGCGCTGGACATCGACAAGGCGAATTTGTCGCAGGCTGACGCTGCCGTGGCGGAACAGCAGGCAATGGTGAACAAGAAGTACATCCATGCGCTATTTTCGGGTCGCGTTGGCATACGTCAGGTAAGCGTGGGGCAATATTTGAATGCAGGTACGCCGGTGGTTTCGCTGCAGGCACTGGATCCGATCTTTCTGGACTTTTCGGTACCACAACAAAACATCAGCATGATTCAACATGGGCAGAAGGTGACCGCGACTTCCGATGCTTACCCGGAGGAAAAATTTACCGGGAGAATCATTGTGGTTAATCCGGAAGTTGATACGACTACACTGAACGTCAAGGTGAGGGCGGAACTAAAAAACCCGCACCATCGATTGCTGCCGGGCATGTACGCGACCGTGGATATCTCTACCGGCAAGCCGCAACGCTATATCACGCTCCCGCAAACGGCGGTTACCTATAACCCGTACGGGAATATCGTGTTCGTGACCGAGCAGCAGGGCACGGACGACAAAGGCAAGCCGAAACTCATCGTCAAGCAGGAGTTTGTCACCACCGGCAACACGCGCGGCGACCAGGTGGCCATACTCAAGGGGATCAAGGAAGGAGATGTCGTTGTTACTACGGGCCAGGTCAAACTGCACAACGGCTCGCTCGTTACTATCAACAACGATATCCAGCCGAGCAATCAGCCCAATCCCGAGCCCAAGGATGAATAACACGGAACTGCCGCAATGAAATTTACCGATCTATTCATCCGGCGGCCGGTATTGGCCATTGTTGTCAGTCTGGTGCTGCTGGTGCTTGGGCTGCGCTCGTTCGGCGTTCTGCCGGTACTTCAATTTCCGCGCACGCAGAACGCGGTGATCACCGTGAGCACAGTCTATGCGGGCGCAGCCCCCGATCTGGTTGCAGGCTTCATCACCACACCGCTGGAAAATGCCATTGCCCAGGTCGATGGCATCGATTACATGTCCTCGACCAGTACCAACAGCAGCAGCGTGATTACTGTAACCCTGAAGCTGAATTACGATTCGGATAAGGCGCTGACCGAGATGAATGCACAGATCAGTTCGGTGCTTAATCAGTTGCCTCCCCAGACGCAAAAGCCGGTCATGAAAATCAGCGTCGGTGCGACCCTTGATGCGATGTATATCGGTTTTTCCAGCAAAGTGTTGCCGTCCAACAACATTACCGATTACCTGCTGCGCGTGGTGCAACCGAAGCTGCAGGCGGTGGATGGTGTGCAGACTGCGGAACTGATAGGCGCGAAGAATTTTGCGCTACGCGCATGGCTGGATCCCAAGAAGTTGGCCGCCTACGGCTTGACTGCGACTGATATCAGTACCGCGCTGGCACAAAATGACTTTCTCTCGGGTGTTGGTAATACCAAGGGATTGATGGTTCAGGTCAATCTCAATGCGACAACGAATCTGCACTCTGAGGACGAATTTCGCAACCTGGTGATCAAGCAGTCGAATAATGCCATCGTGCGCTTGAAGGATGTCGCCAATGTTACGCTGGGGGCAGAAGACTATGAATCGGAGGTGGCGTTCGACGGTAACAGCGCGGTGTATATCGGCATCCAGGTGGCGCCCACGGCCAACTTGCTCGACGTGATCAAACGGGTTCGTGATGTGATGCCGGAGCTTCAGGCTCAGCTGCCTCAGGGCATCGAAGGCAAGGTCATCTACGATTCCACCAAGTTCGTGAACAGTTCCATACACGAGGTGATCAAGACCCTGTCCGAAGCTTTGATCGTGATTATTCTTGTGGTATTCGCCTTCCTTGGCTCGCCCCGTTCGGTGCTGATTCCAGTGATTGCGATTCCACTGTCGTTGATCAGCACCTTTGCCATCATGCTGGCATTTGGCTTCTCGATCAATTTGTTGACTCTGCTTGCCTTTGTGCTTGCCATCGGACTGGTGGTGGACGATACCATCATCGTGGTGGAAAACGTCAGCCGTCATATCGAGGAAGGCATCGCACCGATGCAGGCGGCAATCTATGGGGCGCGCGAACTGGCAGGCCCGATCATCGCCATGACCATCGTGCTGATCTCGGTGTATGTGCCGATCGGATTTCAGGGCGGACTGACCGGCGCCCTGTTCACCGAATTCGCGTTTACACTGGTCGGCACCGTCACTGTTTCTGCAATCATCGCACTGACCCTGTCGCCGATGATGTGTTCGCGATTACTCAGGCCGCATCTTGCAACGGATACCAGTCTGGAATCCCGCGTTGTGCATTTCATCGATGCAAGCTTCGAAAAATTACACCACCGCTATGAGCGCATACTGCACGGTTCGCTCGATTATTTACCGGTGACAGCGGTTTTTGCGCTGATCGTGCTGGGCAGCATCTATTTCCTGTATGCCTCCGCCAAACACGAACTGGCCCCGCAGGAAGATCAGGGCGTAATCATTGCCTCATTGACTGCCGCCCCAAACTCGACCCTGCAGCAACGCGAGCCCTATGCGAAGCAGAATTACCAGATCTACGCCGGGCATCCTGAAACTGACCACGTTTTCCAGATTGATATGCCCGGCCGGATGATTGCCGGTATGGTGTTGAAACCGTGGGATGAGCGCAGCAAGACGGCGAGTCAGCTGCAACCGGGTATCCAGCACCAATTGAGCCAGATCGCCGGCGTACAGGCAGTGGCATTCCAGCCACCTTCGCTACCGGGCAGCCGGGGCCTGCCGATACAGTTCGTGATTGGCACCACCGAGCCGTTCGAACGTTTGAACGACGTGGTGCAGGAATTTTTGCAGAAGGCACAAAAGAGCGGCATGTTCATGTTCATCAATACGGACCTGCGTATTGATCTGCCGCAATCCACCGTGGTGATTGACCGCAACAAGGCGGCACTGCTGGGCCTGTCCATGCAGGACATCGGCAATTCGCTTTCGGCCATGCTGGGTGGTGGTTATGTCAACTACTTCAGTCTTGCGGGCCGTTCTTACAAGGTGATCCCACAGGTGCAACAGCGCTATCGCCTCAATACTGCACAGTTGCTCAACTATTATGTTCGCACCGCCAGTGGAGTATCTGTGCCGTTGTCCAGCGTCGTGCACATCACTTCTAAAACGACTCCTGAGTCGCTGAACCATTTTCAGCAGCTCAACGCGGCAACGGTACAGGGCGTCGCGTCGCCGGGTGTGACGACCGGTGAAGCGCTGAGTTATCTCAAGGGCCTCGCCGACAAAACCCTGCCACAGGGCTATTCGGTGGATTACGGCGGGCAGTCCCGACAGTTCATGCAGGAATCCAGCGGATTTATCGCGATGTTCTCGTTCGCGCTGGTCATTATTTTCCTGGCGCTCTCAGCCCAATTCGAAAGTTTCCGTGACCCGCTCATCATCCTGGTCTCGGTGCCGATGTCGATCGCCGGGGCGATGATTTTCATCAGCCTCGGGGTTGGCGGCTCCAGCCTGAATATTTACACTCAGGTAGGGCTGGTGACCTTGATGGGTCTGATCAGCAAGCATGGCATTCTGATTGTACAGTTTGCCAACAACCTGCGTCAGGAAGGCAAGACCAAGCGCGAGGCAATTGAAGAAGCTGCCGGCATCCGGTTGAGGCCTATTCTGATGACGACCGCTGCGATGGTGCTGGGGGTAATCCCTTTGATCATTGCCAGTGGCGCAGGCGCGGAATCGCGTTTCAACATGGGGCTGGTGATCGCGAGCGGACTCGCCATCGGTACCCTGTTCACGCTGCTCGTGGTGCCAGCGGTGTACATGCTGATTTCCAGCAATCATGTGAAACAAATTGAATCTGTCGATGCAGTCTAAACATGAAGAATATACAAGGCTCGCGTGGCTCAGCCCTGCAACGCAACTTTCTACCTGGAAATAGTAGGTGAAAGCCACTTTTCGGCAGGCAGTACATCGCGGGAGACCGCTAGAAAATGATGACTGAGGCGGAAATAAAAAGCGCAAGTGAACAAACCCGTTTGCGTTTGCTTGATGCGGCACGCGAGGTGTTCTCGGAGCACAGTTTTCAGGGTGCGACAGTGCGCGAGATTTGTCGCCGTGCAGATGCGAACGTTGCGGCGGTTAACTACCATTTTGGCAGCAAGGACGAACTGCTTGCAGAAGCCCTTAACTTCGCGCCGCTTGCTGCATTGCAGAAAGCCAACCTCAATTTGGCAGAATGTCCCAGGGTACGGTTGCGCTTGTTTCTGCGCGATTTCATGGTGATGTTACTGGATGAGAAAAATTCTTCATCACAATGCCGAATCATGGTGCGCGAGCTGGCTGACCCGACTCCCGCGCTGGACAAGATCGTACGTGAAGCCATTGCGCCGCTGCACAAGTTTTTGGGCCGGTTGGTGCGCGAGATCGTCGGAGATAAGGTCAGCGAGGCTGAGCTGCACCGCTGTGTGCACAGTATCATCGGCCAGTGCCTGTTCTATCGCCATTCACACCCGGTGTTGCAGCGTCTGCATCCCAGATTGCGCTATGACCGCAAGGAAATCGAGGCGATAGGGGAGCATATCGCGGGATTTTCCCTGGCCGGGATAAGCTATCTTGATCAAGCCGGTCGAACTTGATTCAATTATCTGATTCGACACATGCTGACGGTTGGGCTGTTCTCAAAATCCCGATCCAAAAATGAAAATCATGAGTACCTTGCCTGCACAGCGTGAGCAGTCACGGAGCGAAGAAATCGCCAACAGCGTCAGCCACGGTATCGGGTTGATCGCGGCGCTGGCGGCAACCCCGTCTCTGATCATGGAAGCGATAAGTCGCGGCTCCCCGGGTTATATTGTCGGCGTGAGCGTTTTCGCCACTACCATGGTGTTGCTTTACCTTGCGTCAACCCTCTATCACGCGCTCCCTGTGGGCAAAACCAAAGGCGTGTTCCGCATCATTGAACATTCGGCGATCTTTCTGCTGATCGCCGGTACCTATACTCCGTTTACATTAGGCGTGCTTCGCGGTGCGTGGGGCTGGACCCTGTTCGGGCTGGTCTGGGGTATTGCACTGGCCGGCGTGGCATTTAAGGTATTTCAGAAAATTCCTCACCCCGGAATTTCGACCGGACTCTACCTCTTCATGGGCTGGCTCATTCTGATCGCAGCCTATCCGATGTATGAGCGCGTACCCCTGTCAGGCCTGCTATGGCTGGTAGCGGGAGGGATGGCATACACGGCCGGCGTGGCTTTCTTCGTGACGGATTCGCGCTTGCGCTATGGCCACTTTATCTGGCATCTGTTTGTGATGGCGGGTACCGCATGTCATTACTGGGCAGTGTTCAGGTATGCGGCCTGACTCCTGGATAGTCCACGGCCAACCCATGGGATCAGGATACGGGTAGAATCATGCCATGAAAACAAATCGGCTCGCCCAGGTTGCCCTGCTGTTGTGGGTTGTCACGATTGCCGTACTGGCATGGTTCTTCCTGCGCGGGAGTACTACCGCGGGTACGGACCACAGAATCGCGATCATGTTGCCTCCCGCCGAGCGTGAGTTGGTACTGTCCGAAATGCGCGGTCTGTTGGTCGCGACACAGGGAATTCTGGAGGGTGCCAACCAGGGTGATATACCGCATATCATCAAGGCTGCACGTTCAGGAGGCATGGCCGGTACGGCGGAGGTCAATCCGGCGTTGATGGCAAAATTGCCCCTGGAGTTCAAAGCGCTGGGGATGAGCGTACACCACGACATGGATGCAATCGCCCAAGCAGCGGGTGACGGTCGACCGACGGCGGAACTGTTGAAAATGACATCGGACACTTTGGCGAAATGCGTTGCCTGCCATGCAGCGTGGCAGCTCAAGACGGTTAAATAACGCGGGTATGCTGAGGGCTTGCTTTAAAGCTAAGCTTAGGCAACCTTTTTAACAGCGGTCTTCTTGGTGGCCGGCTTCGTCACTTTTCCGGCTGCAACTTTCTTGGCGGCAGGTTTGGCTGATTTTGTTGCAGTCTTTGTCTTGGTGGCCGCAGTCTTGGCAGCTTTCGTCTTCGGCTTGGCCGTCTTGGCTTTTGTCGCCTTGGGTGCAGCTTTGGCTTTAGCGGTTCTGGCCGATGGTTTTTTGCTACCTGGTCCCTTGGCTGCTTTGGCCGCGATCAATTCCAGCGCTTCTTCCAAAGTGATGTCATCAGGTGACACGCCCTTGGGCAGTGTCGCGTTGATCTTTCCGTGGCGGGCGTAAGGGCCGTAGCGACCGCTGCAAATTTCCACGCTGGCTTTATCGTCGGGGTGATCGCCCAGTACGCGCAATACAGTGTTGCCATCCCGGGCCTGTGATAATAATTCCACCGCACGTTCCAGGCTGATGTCAAAGATGCTGTCAGTACGCGGAATGGATTTGAACTTGCCATCGTGACCGATGTAGGGACCAAAGCGCCCGATATTGACGATGACTTTTTTGTTGGTTTCGGGGTGCAAGCCAATTTCGCGCGGCAGGGACAACAACTTCAACGCACTGGCCAGGTCGGCCTGTTCCAGCGGCATTTCTTTCGGCCATGACACGCGCTTGGGTTTTACCTTTTCCTCCTTGACGGCTTCGCCCAGCTGGACGTAGTGACCATAAGGTCCGCGTAGCAATAGCACGGCTTGCTGGGTGTCCGGATGCATGCCCAGTTCCACCCGTGCCGATGCATCGTCCTGCGATTCGCCGCTGAGACTGCGCTTGTATTTGCATTCGGGATAGTTGGTGCAACTGATGAAGCTGCCGTAACGGCTGAGCTTTTTGGCGAGCGGTTTTCCGCATTCCGGACAAGCTTCGTCGATCAACTCGACCGGACGTTCGATGTCGGCCTTTTCCTTGATCAGTTTGGAGAAGCCTTTCCAGAACTCGTCCATCACGCCTATCCAGTCGCGCTTGCCTTCGGAAACTTCATCGAGTTCGTCTTCGAGGTGGGCGGTGAAACCATAATCCACATAGCGGGTGAAATGGTCGGTCAGGAAGCGCGTCACGACACGGCCGACATCGGTTGGCATGAAGCGCTTCTTGTCCAGAATGGCATATTCGCGGGCTTGCAGCGTGGAGATGATGGTCGCATAAGTCGAGGGCCTGCCTATGCCGTATTCTTCCAGCGACTTGACCAGACTCGCTTCGGAGTAGCGCGGGGGCGGCTGGGTAAAGTGTTGTTCGCCATAAAGCTTGTCAATCGGCAACACATCGCCTTCGGCCAGCGGGGGGAGTTTGCCGCTCTCCTCCTCGGTCGCATCGTCCACGTCTTCCCTGTATACGCCGATGAATCCGGGAAATACCAGTACCTGGCCGTTGGCGCGGAACAGCGTATTGTCGCCGCCCAGTCGTATGTCCAGGCTGACTGTGTCGAAGCGTGCCGGCGCCATCTGGCAGGCCAGCGTGCGCTTCCAGATCATCTCGTAGAGGCGCGCCTGATCTGCGGTCAGGTAGCTGCGCATGCTGTCCGGGGTGCGCTCAATCGAAGTCGGGCGGATCGCCTCGTGGGATTCCTGGGCATTCTTGGTTTTGCTCTTGAAGGTCGGCTGGGTCCCCGGCAGGTATTCAGGCGAGAAATTGTTGCCGATGTAATCGCGAATCTCCTGCACGGCTTCTTTCGCCAGCGATACCGAGTCGGTACGCATATAGGAGATCAGGCCGACGGTCTGTCCGCCGATGTCCACGCCTTCATACAGCGATTGCGCGGTGCGCATGGTGCGATCGGCGGTCATACCGAGTTTCCGTACTGCCTCCTGTTGCAGCGTGGAGGTGGTGAACGGTGCGGCTGCATAACGCTGTTTGGCCTTTTTTTCCACGCGCACCACCTTGGGTGGCAGCTTCGCATCGTTAAGTTTGGCCTGGATTGCATCATATTCGGACTGACTGCCGATGCTTAACTGTTCCAGCTTCTTGCCCTGGTACTGGAACAGCTTGGCCGAGAATGGCTGCTGATCCTTGTTGGTATCAAGATGCACCGTCCAGTATTCCTGGCTCTTGAACGCCTCGATTTCCAGTTCGCGTTCGACGATCATGCGCAGCGCGGGGCTTTGCACGCGTCCCGCTGAAAGCCCCGGACGGATCTTGCGCCACAGCAACGGCGACAGATTGAAACCGACCAGGTAGTCCAGCGCGCGTCGCGCCTGCTGTGCATTTACCAGTGGTTGCGCGATCTCGCGGGGGTGAGCGACCGCTTCGCGCACCGCAGACTGGGTGATCTCGTAAAACACCACGCGCTGCATGCTTTTGCCTTTCATGCCGCGTTTGGCTTTGAGCAATTCCGAAATGTGCCAGGCGATCGCTTCACCCTCGCGATCCGGATCGGGTGCCAGAAAGATGTGATCTGCAGCAACAGCAGCTTTGGCAATTGCATCCATGTGTTTGCTGTTGCGCGCGATGGTTTCGTATTTCATCGCAAAACCGTTTTCAGTATCGACCGCGCCGGTCTTGGGAATGAGGTCGCGCACATGTCCGTAAGAGGCAAGTATTTCGAAATCCTTGCCCAGATATTTTTGCAGTGTTTTAGCCTTGGCCGGGGATTCGACGATCAGTAGATTGGTTGCCATGCGAGTGTGTGTTTTCTGGATCCTGGGATCAATGCAGTTGAGCGGAATGTAATGGTGTAAGCAATTCTTCTATCAAAAGCGGATCAAGATCATGATGGCGATTCCACAACACCATCAACATGATCAGCTTGAGTTTATCGAGTGCCAGGTTTTCCTGCTTCAGTGCGACGGAACGGTCGATGATCATCTCGCGTTCGACGGCGGAAATCAGGTGCTGCTGCTCGGAAAACACCAGGAACTGGCGCGCTTCATCGCTGATCAATTGCAATTCCAGTTCGGCGAAATGACGCTGTCCCGCGTGTTCAAGGCTGTCGGGATAGCTGTCGGGGTTCTGTTCATGCAATGCCGATAACCATGTCAGTGCCTCGCTGATTTCGTCGCCCTCAAAACCGGCTGCGGAGAGCTTCCGTGACAATTTGTCCGGTTCTGGATAGCTGCCTGCATCAAAATAACTTTCAAACAGGTACATCAGGATTTCAAACATGGTTTGCGCAGTGAGTTAATGGATTCTTTGATATAAACCACCGGGTAGGACGCTGATGCGGCCGTCCAGTTCAAGTGTCAACAGCATGGCGGATAGCTCGGCTACCGTCAAGCCGCAGCGCTCCTTCAGTGTATCCGCATCCACCGGATCGAAGCCGAGATGATCAAGCAGCGAGCAGTCCGGGCCTTGCGGATCTGGCTGTTGAGCGGGTGAAACACGCTGCCCGCCCAGTTCTTCCAGAATATCCTGGGCGGTCTCAACCAGTTTGGCGCCCTGTTTGAGCAATGCGTGACAGCCTTTGCTTTGTGGCGCATGTATTGAACCGGGAATCGCAAACACTTCCCGGCCCTGTTCCAGGGCCAGCCGTGCGGTGATCAACGAACCGCTTTGCAAAGAGGCCTCCACCACCAGGCAACCGAGACCCATGCCGCTGATCAGACGGTTGCGGCGTGGAAAGTTGGCCGCCAGCGGGGGAGTGCCAAGCGGGAATTCGGAGATCAGCGTGCCGTGTTGCGCAAGGGCATGAGCGAGATCACGGTTGGAGGCGGGATAGACCTTGTCCAGACCGGTGCCGACCACGGCGATGCTGCTGCCCTGGCCGTTGCCTGAGCCGCGCAATGCGCCGCGATGGGCGGCCGCATCGATACCGTGCGCCAGGCCGCTGATGATGCACAGTCCGGCATCGCTCAATGATCCGGCAAATGCCTCGGCGTTATTAATTCCCTGTGGCGTGGCGTTGCGGCTGCCAACGATGGCCAGCGCGGCATGATTGAGCAAATCCACCCGACCTTTCACATAAAGCAACAGCGGCGGATCGGGGATGTTCAGTAGTGCCTGCGGATAGTCGCTATCCGCAAGGGTGACGACATGATTGTTGTTGTCTTCCAGCCAGGCCAGTACAAGGTTGAGCGCGTCGTCGGCGATTCCCTTTTTGATTTCGGCGGCGACATCAGGTTTGACGAAGGATTTGAGTAAACTCAATGAAGCGGCGAGAACCGCGTCCGGTGAACCGAATTCCTTTAACAGGCGACGCGCACCCTCACCGCCCAGACCGCGCGTCAGGCTGAGTGCAAGCCAAGCTTTGAGTGAAGGATCAAAATTCACCTGGAGCCTCTTAAGGAATATTGAAACTTTGTTTTGTCGCGTCGCAAAAGGGATTAACTCAGAAAATCCTTGTGCAATACGGCATAGTCATCCACTTGGTTGCTGAAAGTCGGAACGATAGCCAAATATTGGGGTATGCCCGTGGAGCTAGGGATTTTTGGCGCTGTCCAGCAACTGTACCGGGAGGCGGGTCTCCATGACCAGTGCGTAGGACACCTTGTCGAATACGCGGAAAACGAACACCAAACCATAACGCTCATCGGGCAGGGTGTAATTTTCACCATCGCTCTTGACCACTTCGCCTTTGTGGTGCAGCGCAAGGACATGGCCCTTTTTCAGCCCGTCGCGCGCACCTTTGTTCAGTGTGATGACGGTATTTTGCCCGCCCTGGGATACGCCGCCATAGATGGAAATCACGGTTGCGGAAATCTTGCTTTCCGGTGCGCGCGGTAAATAATTGCTGGCCTCGTCTTCGGAGTGCAGGATCAGGCGATCGCCCGCATTGATTTCCTCGACAGCATGGGTGATTGTGACGGTGCTGACATTGCCAAAGTGTGTGACCTGGGCGTTACCCAGATAGATGGCTTCGATGCCCAGAATTTCATTGGTGACCGGGTCGACAAAAGTTTTGCCCGGGCGGTAGATCTGCCACTGGTCACCCTTGCCGGCAGGCAGGTTTTTGGCATAGGCGGTATCATCGTTGCCAAGTATCACGCGCCCTTCGCGGGCACCGATCAGCGTCGGGGCATTTTTCAGCTCATCTTTTCCAACGATCAGCGGCCGAGTCAGGAATGGAGCAATAACACTGGCCGGTATGCTCGAAATCGCATCGTGAGAGCTTTGCTCTATACGTACCTTGGGATAAAGTACCACGGTATTGCCCGTTTCGCCCACACTGCTCGCCGCGCCCACGCCGCTCGCGGCAGTGATTGCACCCGGCTCGCCGAAACTCAGAGTACCGTTTTTGCGATCGAGGTAAATTACGTCGCCGGGATAGATCCAGTGCGGATCCTTGATGGTATCCTTGTTCAGCCCCCAGAGATGAGGCCATCTCCAGGGGTCTTTGAAGAATGTGCCGGAAATGTCCCACAGGGTGTCGCCCTTGACCACGATGTGCCGATCAGGCGCATCGCTGCGAATGTTCAGGCCGATATCGGATGGACTCCCGGATCCGGCAGCAAAGGCCAAAACAGGCAATAAAAAGAAAATCAGCGATATAATCTTGCGCATGGGAACTCCGGCAGAGTCGATAATAAACGGCGCGCAAAGTTACTGCGCTTCGTTAAATTCTGCCTCTAGTCTACTAAATTAGCAAGCATTTATAGGTCACGTATGGCAATTCTGAAAATTTTGCAGTATCCAGATGAGCGTCTGCATAAAGTCGCGAAGAAAGTTGCTCGGATCAACGAAGACACCCGCAAGCTGGTGCGCAATATGGCACAGACCATGTATGCAGCGCCCGGAGTCGGCCTTGCGGCGACGCAGGTGGACGTGCATGAGCGTGTCATCGTGGTCGATATTTCCGAGACGCACGATCAATTAAGGGTGTTCATTAATCCCGAAATCATCGCCAGCAGCGGCACCAGCGATTGCGAGGAAGGCTGTCTGTCGGTGCCGGGCATTTATGAAACGGTGAGCCGCGCGGAAACAATCACCGTGCGCGCCTTTGATGAAAAGGGTGAAACCTTTACGCTGGATGCCGGGGGATTATTGTCAGTCTGTATCCAGCATGAAATGGATCACTTGCTTGGCAAGGTGTTTGTCGAATATTTATCCCAGCTCAAGCAGACCCGGATTCGCGCCAAACTTAAGAAGCGTCTGCGCGAAACCATGTAATTCCAATTCCATTTCATCGGTGAAACTGCGTTGGCTTCCTCGCTCACTCCTTGCCGTGCTATAGCACTGTCTTCGTCATTCGCTCGTCGCCGCCTTGCTTCACCTTCGAAATGAAATTGGAAAAATAACTAATGAAAATTATCTTTGCCGGCACACCACAGTTCGCGGCCAGCGCGCTGGCCGCGCTGCACAAGGAGCACCACATCGTTGCAGTGCTGACCCAGCCGGACCGTCCCGCGGGAAGAGGCATGCAACTGACGGCCAGTCCGGTGAAGCGGTATGCGCTGCAGCACGGGTTGACGGTATTGCAACCCGCCACCTTGAAGACCGGGGAGATACAACAACTGATCGCCGGCCTGGATGCCGATGTGATGGTGGTAGCCGCTTACGGCTTGATCCTGCCGAAAGCCGTGCTGCAGTTGCCGCGCCATGGTTGCCTGAACATCCATGCATCACTGTTGCCGCGCTGGCGCGGAGCTGCACCGATACAGCGTGCAATCCTGGCGGGTGACAAAGAAACCGGCATTACCATCATGCAGATGGACGAAGGGCTGGATACCGGCGATATGCTGTTGCGCAAAACCTGTCCCATCGGGCAAAGCGACACAGCCGAAACCCTGCATGACAAACTGGCCGGACTGGGCGCGGACTGCATACTTGAAGCGTTGCGTCTGCTCAAGGACAACCAGTTGACGCCGGTCAAACAGGACAATGAGGCCGCGTGTTATGCGGCCAAGTTGCTCAAGGGGGAAGCACAGATCGACTGGGAGCAGGGTGCCCGCCAGATCGAACGGGCGGTGCGCGCATACAATCCGTTTCCGGTATGCCAAACCATGCTGGATGGCGTAACGATAAAAATCTGGCAGGCCGGTATATTTGCCGACACGTCCGGTGAACCCGGGAAAGTATTGGCGGCAGACAAGCTTGGCATCACCGTCGCCTGTGGCAAGGGCGCGCTGCGGCTGGAAATACTGCAGCGTCCCGGGGGCAAGGCGCAACCCGCCGCGCAATTTTTGCAGGCAATGCCGATCGGAATCGGCGATCAATTTTCAAGAAAATAAATGCACAACATACAAATCGCCGCCGGGCAAATCGTTCAGCAGGTACTGGCGGACGGTCGTAACCTCAACCAGCTGCTGGAGGAGTCGCTACGCAAAAAATCGGTATGGACCCCGGCACAGCGTGCCGCCTTGCAGGATCTGAGCTATGGCACGCTGCGCTTTTATGGCCAGTTGCGCGCAATATTGGCCCTGTTGTTGCACAAGCCGATGTTGGATCAGCGTATCTACTACGTGCTGCTGGTGGCGCTGTACCAACTGCAATACAGCAAGGCCGCGCATCATGCCGTGGTCGATCATGCGGTGCGTTCCGCGCAAATGTTGAACGTGAAAGTGAGCGGTCTGGTAAACGCGATTTTGCGCAATTTCCTGCGCAGCCGGGATACTTTGCTGGTTCAGGCAGCCCAAAATCCGGAGGGTAAATACAGCTATCCGCAATGGTGGATCGATGAACTAAATGAGCAGTATGGCGAACGTGCAGCGGCGATACTTGAAGCGGGCAACCGGCATCCGCCGATGACTTTGCGCGTCAATCAGCGCCGCAACACAACTGCGGACTACCTGATGCAACTGACACAGCAGAATTTATCCTCACGCTTGATTGCGCCGGATGCGCTGCAACTGGACAAGCCGGTACCGGTGGACAGGCTCCCGGGATTTTTTGAAGGGATGGTTTCGGTACAGGATGCAGGTGCGCAATATGCCGCAAATTTGCTGGATGTCCGGGGCGGGATGCGGGTGCTGGACGCCTGTGCCGCGCCCGGAGGCAAGACAGCGCACATCCTGGAACAGGCAGCGGTGGAAATGGTGGCGGTGGATAAGGATGCAAACCGGTTGCAGCGGGTCGCGGATAATCTGCAGCGGCTGCAACTGAACGCACAACTGGTGGTAGGGGATGCCGCAGAGCCGGATGCGTGGTGGGACGGCAAACCCTTCCAGCGCATACTTGCCGATGTGCCGTGCTCGGCTTCCGGTGTGGTGCGCCGTCACCCCGATATCAAATGGCTGCGGCGCAGAACGGATATTGCCGGTTTTGCCGCACAGCAACTTGATATCCTGAGTGCATTGTGGCGGCTGCTGGCTCAAGATGGTAAATTGCTCTACGCCACCTGCTCGGTGTTTAGCCAGGAGAACGAACAGGTTGTCGTCGCGTTTCTGGCGCGCCATCCGGATGCACGGCGTTTAGCGGTTGCCTTGCCAGACAATTTGGGGGGCCGGTTGTTGCCCGATGATCAGCATGACGGATTTTTTTATGCACTGTTGCAAAAAATCGCTTAGGGCATTGCTATGTGGCGTGCTGCTTGCCGGCATGTTCACGGCAACGGCACAAGCCGAGGGTATTACCATCAGCAAGGCAGAAATCCGCCTGGGGGAAGACGGCTACCAGTTTTCCGCCAACTATTACATCAACCTGAATTTTGTCGTCAAACAGGCATTGTCGCGCGGCATCCCGATTTATTTTGTGGGTGAGTTCTCGCTGACACATGCCCGCTGGGGCTGGCTGGATTCCGCGCAAAAGTCCATGGTGCGCCATCTTCCTCACTTTATCGTGGGCGATACGCCGTTGACGCGCTGGTCGTGGCTGGACAAGGAAGTATTCAAAAGCGAACAGACCATCAAGATCTCTTACAGCGTACTGACCGGCCGATACCGCATTTCGCGCGGCGCACTATTCCAGAATTTTGCCAGCCTTGAAGATGCGTTAAATATAGTGGCCAGGCAGAGCTCCACCGTTATTCCCGCCAAATTGCTTGATAAGGACGGCAACTATCTCGCGACAGCGCGCCTGAGCCTGGATATTGAGGAACTGCCCAAACCGTTGCAGGTGAATGCGCTGACCGACAGTGACTGGAAACTTGATTCAGGCTGGTATCGCTGGACTACCACTGCGGCAGAAATCGCCGCTGACGACGGCAGCAAAGCGGATTGACGGCGCGATGACTTATCTTATCTTCATCAGTGTCGCCCTGAGCGGAGCGTTGCTGTATTTGTTATCCAGCAACAGTGCCAATAATGAAGGTTTTTCCATCGATTATTACAGCCTGCTCGGATTGACCGGCCTGCTTGCATCGGCCTTGATGGGCCTGGTCGGCTATCAGCTGTGGCGGTTGCGCAACAAGCTCAAGAACAAGGTGTTCGGGGCCAAGTTGACGCTGAGATTGGTATTGTTTTTCACGTTGATCGGGGTGCTACCGGGCGTTTTAATCTATGTGGTGTCTGTGCAATTCCTGGACAAGAGTATCGAGTCGTGGTTTGACGTGCGCGTCGAGAAGGCTTTGGAGGGGGGGCTCAACCTCGGCAGAAGCGGCCTCGACAACAGCTTGAAGGAGCTTGCCAAAAAAGCGGAATTTACCGCAACGATGCTGGCGGGGAAACATACCCGACAATACCGGAGCGCACTGGATCAACTGGTGGACCCAGATGTGGCGCAGCAAGCGGCCGTTTTCACCGTCAATGGAAAATTGATAGCGTCTTCCCCTGCCAATAATGCGCGACCGCCGGAAAAACCGGATGATGACCTGCTGCGCCGGGCGATGGACAAGGGCGAATATGCGGTGATCGATACCTTCCCCGACAAAGGGCTGACGCTGCTTGCGCTGGTGATGGTGAATTCCGGGACGACAGAGGGCACACAATACGTGCTGCAATTTACCCAGCCGGTGCCCAAGCAGATTGAAGCGGATGCCGAGACCGTGCAAACGGTATACCGTGACTATCAGGAGCTGACACTCTCCCGTCTCGGATTGAAACGGTTGTATGCAATCACCCTGACGCTGTCTCTGCTGGTGGTGGTGCTGACGGCGGTATCCGCCGCATTCTATCTCAGCGAAAGATTCGGGTCGTCGCTGGAAGCATTGGCGGAAGGTACGCGCGCAGTGGCGCAGGGGGATTTCACCGAGCAATATCCGATTCGCAGCAGCGATGAGCTGGGCGCATTGACCGGCCTGTTTAACCAGATGACGCGCCAGTTGTTCGACGCCAGCCAGGCCAGCGAACAGCAGCAGCGCGTGGTGGAAAGTGCCAAGGCCCATCTGGAAACCGTGTTGACCCACTTGTCCTCCGGCGTGCTGGCGCTGGATCATGAATTGCGCCTGCGCTCGGTGAACACCAGCGCGGCGCATATCCTGGCGGCGCCTTTGCACGAAATGCAGCGCATGTCTTTGCTCCAGATTGCCGGGAAATATCCCCTGCTCAGAACTTTCTGCCAGACTGTCATGGAAGCCTTCGGTGAAACCGGGAGTGTCGAATGGGAAAGGCAGATAGAGCGGCTGAGCAGAAATGGCAATCAAATTCTGCTGATGCGCGGGACGCGGTTGCCGGAGGGCGGTGAAGCGGGTTTCGTGGTGGTGTTCGATGATATCAGCCACCTGTTGCAGGCGGAGCGACAGGCCGCATGGGGTGAGGTGGCACGACGGCTTGCGCACGAAATCAAAAATCCGCTTACACCGATACAGCTTTCGGCGGAGCGCTTGCAGCATAAACTCAGTGACAAACTTGATGAAGGCGACGCGCAACTGCTGCTGCGCGCGACGCGAACCATCGTCAGCCAGGTTTCCGCCATGAAAAACATGGTGAGCGACTTTGCAAATTATGCGCGCGGCCCGGCATTAAAGCTGTCGCATCTGGATGTGCACAAATTGATCATGGAAGTGCTGGGTTTGTATGAAACGAGTGCCATTCATATCGTGTTGAAACTGGAAGCGTCGCAAAGCGTGGTCAACGGAGATGCGACGCGTTTGCGGCAGGTCATCCATAACCTGCTGCAGAATGCGCAGGATGCGTTGCAGGGTGTCGCGCATCCGCAAATAACACTGCAGACCAGAACACAGGATGAAGAAATTCATCTGCGGGTCGAGGACAACGGTGCGGGCTTTCCGGCAAGCGTACTGAAGCGGGCCTTTGAACCCTACATGACGACCAAGGCCAAGGGCACCGGATTGGGGCTGGCCATTGTGAAAAAGATAGTGGAAGAACATGGCGGACACATCTCCATTGAAAATAACATAAGCGGTGGCGGGAAAGTAAGTATCAGCCTGCCGCTGGTTGAGGAGGCGTAATGGAAAGCAGGAATATTTTGGTGGTGGACGACGAGATCGGTATTCGCGAGTTGTTGTCGGAAATCCTCTACGACGAGGGATATCAGGTTTATCTGGCCGAAAATGCCGAGCAGGCGCGCGCCTATCGGATCGAGCATGAACCGAGTCTGGTGTTGCTCGACATCTGGATGCCGGACACAGACGGGATTACCCTGCTCAGGGAGTGGGTCGAGCAGGATTTGCTGACCATGCCGGTCGTGATGATGTCGGGGCACGGCACGATAGAAACGGCGGTCGAGGCGACACGTATCGGCGCGGTGGATTTCCTGGAGAAACCCATTGCGCTGCAAAAGCTGCTCAGCACCATTGCCAAGGCGATCAGGGATGATGTACCCAAACGGGAAAAGCAAACGCTTGCGGCGCAAGACCCAAAAGACACCCGGAGAATCGGCGGACGAGCGCACCAGATTTCGCTGCCCATGGACTTGCCCCTGCGTGAGGCGCGCGACCATTTTGACGCGATTTATTTTGACTATCATCTGCAAAAAGAGGAGGGGAATGTCTCGCGAGTGGCTGAAATCATCGGGCTGGAGCGAACCCACCTTTATCGTAAACTCAAGCAACTGGGCATAAAATTCGTCAAGAAGGGCGCTGTCGAGTAAACCCTGCCGGGAAACCATATACAGCATGGCGGTTGCCCTAATCGGGGGGGTACGGCATAATTGCGAGCCCGAATCCGCACAGGGCACTCCTGATAAACTGCTGCAATGTTTATAGGGGTGCTTTTTACATACATAACCAATCCCGCAGGGATGATTTAAGAGGTAATAGTAAATGGCTGCAACACGAAGCGTCACCCAACCAAAATTCAATGACATTACCGGCGCGATCCGTGCCTTGGCCATGGATGCTGTGCAAAAGGCCGGTTCCGGACACCCTGGCGCCCCAATGGGCATGGCAGAAATCGCCGACGTGCTATGGAACCATCATCTTCGCCATAATCCGGCCAACCCGCACTGGGCTGACCGTGACCGCTTCGTGCTGTCCAACGGTCACGGCTCGATGCTGATTTATGCGCTGCTGCATCTGTCCGGCTACGATTTGCCGATTGAGGAATTGAAACGTTTCCGTCAATTACATTCCAGGACCCCCGGTCACCCGGAATATGGTTATACCCCCGGTGTGGAAACCACTACCGGTCCGCTGGGTCAGGGCATCACCAATGCGGTGGGCATGGCGATGTCAGAGAAGCTGCTGGCCAACGAATTCAACAAGCCCGGCCATGAAATCGTCAACCACCACACTTACGTGTTCATGGGCGATGGTTGCATGATGGAAGGGATATCACACGAGTCGTGCGCGCTGGCCGGTACCTGGGGTCTGGGCAAGCTGACCGCGTTCTGGGACGATAATGACATTTCCATCGACGGCCATGTCGGCGCCTGGTTCACCGACAATACCGCCAAGCGTTTCGAGGCTTACGGCTGGCATGTGATTGCAGACGTCCAGGGCCACGATCCTGAAGCGCTCAATGCCGCCATTGAAGCAGCCAAGGCAGTCACCGACAAGCCCACGCTGATCTGTTGCAAGACCATCATTGGCGCCGGTTCGCCGAACAAGGAAGGCACGCACGACGTGCACGGCGCGGCACTGGGAGATGCGGAGATTGCCGCCACCCGCGCGCACATCGGCTGGAAGTACCCGCCGTTCGAGATACCCAAGCATGTTTACGAGGCATGGGATGCACGCACCAAGGGCGCCGGGCTGGAAAACCTGTGGAACAACAAATTCGCCGAATACAAAAAGGCGTTCCCGAAAGAAGCCGCCGAATTTGAGCGGCGTACCAAGGGTGAGCTACCCGCCAATTGGGCCGATCACGCTGCCAAGGCGATTGCGCAAATCAACGAAAAAGGCGAGACGATTGCCACGCGCAAGGCATCGCAGAACGCCATCAATGCGCTGGTTCCGGCATTGCCCGAGTTTCTCGGCGGCTCAGCCGACCTGACCGGCTCGAACCTGACCAACTGGACCGGAGCGCATCACGTAAACGGCGCCAAGCCGGGCAATTACATCAGCTACGGCGTGCGCGAATTCGGCATGTCCGCCATCATGAACGGCATGGCGCTGCACGGTGGTCTGTTGCCGTTCGGCGGCACCTTCCTGATGTTCTCCGAATATGCGCGCAATGCACTGCGCATGGCCGCGTTGATGAAGCAGCGTGTGATATTTGTCTATACCCATGACTCCATTGGTCTGGGTGAAGACGGTCCGACACACCAGCCCGTTGAACAAACCGCCACGCTGCGCTATATCCCGAACATGGAAGTTTGGCGTCCGTGTGACACGGTCGAATCCGTTGTGTCCTGGGTTGCGGCCGTGGAACGCAAGGACGGGCCGAGCAGCCTGATATTCAGCCGCCAGAATCTGGTATTCCAGAAGCGCGACGCTGCTCAGATCGCCAATATTCGCAAGGGCGCGTATATCTTGTCCGAAGCGGCCGGCGGCAAGCCGCAAGCCGTGATCATTGCGACCGGCTCGGAAGTAAATCTCGCCATGGAAGCGCAAAAATCTCTGGCTACAGAAGGCGTGAATGTACGCGTGGTCTCGATGCCATCGACCAATGTGTTCGACAAGCAAGACCAGGCCTACAAGGACAAAGTGTTGCCCAACGGTATCAAGCGCGTGGCAGTCGAGGCCGGCGTGACCAGCGGCTGGTACAAGTATGTCGGTCTGGATGGCGCGGTCGTCGGCATGGACTGTTTCGGCGAATCCGCACCTGCCCCGGAACTGTTCAAGCACTTCGGGTTTACCACAGACAATGTGGTTGCCGCGGTGAAAAAAGTTATAGGCTGAATGCTCGCAACCGCCGTTGCGGCGGGACTTGCATGAGTGTGGCGATATTAAGGTGCGCGGTCACGGCCAACGCCGCAATGGGGTAAAGGCCGTGGGGTGCGTGCTGTAGGTTTTTACATAGAGGGAGAAAGAAATGGCAATTCGTGTCGGTATTAATGGATTTGGTCGTATCGGACGCATGGTGTTCCGTGCTGCCGCAAAGGACTTTCCTGAAATCGAAATTGTTGCAATTAACGATCTGCTGGAGCCCGAATATCTGGCTTACATGCTCAAGCATGATTCTGTGCATGGCCGTTTCAAAGGCGATGTTTCGGTAGAGGGCAACACGCTGGTGGTGAATGGCAAGAAGATCCGCCTGACGGCCATCAAAAATCCGGCTGAACTGAAGTGGGATGAAGCCAAGGTAGATATCGTGATCGAATGCACCGGGTTCTTCCTGACCAAGGAAACCTGCCAGGCACATCTCGATGCGGGCGCCAAGAAAGTCGTCCAGTCCGCCCCGTGCAAGGACGATACGCCGATGTTTGTTTATGGCGTGAACCACGGTAAGTATGCCGGCGAGAAGATCGTTTCTGCCGCATCATGCACCACCAACGCGTTGGCTCCGGTCGCCAAAATACTGAACGACACCTGGGGTATCAAGCGCGGCCTGATGACCACGGTGCACGCGGCAACAGCTACGCAGAAGACAGTCGATGGCCCGTCCAGCAAGGATTGGCGCGGCGGACGCGGTATCCTGGAAAACATCATCCCGTCGTCCACAGGTGCTGCCAAGGCGGTTGGCGTGGTGATACCGGAGCTGAACAAGAAACTGACCGGCATGGCTTTCCGTGTCCCGACTTCCGATGTGTCGGTGGTTGACCTGACGGTTGAACTGAACAAGGAAGCCAGCTACGAGCAGATTTGTGCGGCCATGAAGGCAGCTTCGGAAAGTGGCCCGCTCAAAGGCGTGCTTGGTTATACCAACGACAGCGTGGTTTCAACCGATTTCCGCGGTGAGACTTGCTCGTCGGTATTTGATGCAGGCGCCGGTATCGCACTGGACTCCACCTTTGTCAAGATCGTGACCTGGTACGATAACGAATACGGCTATACCTGCAACCTGATGCGTCTGGTGACGCATGTCGCCAAGTAATCGGGTGATATGAGGCAGACACAGGATGCGGGATGGTTTCTGCATCCTGTGTCTTGACCCCCGGTTTTTCACATTGCTTGAGTTGTAAGGTTTGGTTGCGAACCAATCCTTACCGCTTACTTAAATTCTGGAGATAGATAATGTCCGTAATCAAAATGACCGATCTGGATCTCAAGGGCAAACGCGTCCTGATTCGCGCCGATCTTAATGTCCCCGTCAAGGATGGCAAGGTGACATCCGATGCGCGTATCTCCGCCTCGATGGCGACCATCAACTTTGCACTGGAAGCCGGGGCACGCGTCATGGTGACCTCGCACCTGGGTCGTCCAGAAGAAGGTGTGTACTCGGAAGAAAACTCGCTCATGCCGGTTGCCAACGTCATCGCAAACAAGCTGGGTAAACCGGTACGTCTGATCAGGGATTGGGTGAACGGCGGGTTCAGCGTCGCCGAAGGTGAACTGGTATTGCTGGAAAATTGCCGCTTCAATACGGGCGAAAAAAAGAGTCTGGAAGAAACCGCAAGGAAATATGCCGCGCTGTGCGATGTCTTCGTGATGGATGCGTTTGGCACCGCACACCGGGCCGAAGCCTCGACCCATGGCGTGGCCAAATACGCACCGGTTGCTGCCGCAGGCATCCTGCTTACCCGGGAACTGGAAGCGCTCACCAAAGCCCTGCTCGACCCTGCGCGTCCGATGGTGGCAATCGTCGGCGGTTCCAAGGTATCCACCAAGCTGACCGTTCTGGAAAGCCTGTCGGAAAAAGTCGACCAATTGGTGGTTGGCGGCGGTATTGCCAACACCTTTCTGAAGGCGACCGGTCATCCGGTCGGCAAATCGTTGTGTGAAAATGATCTGGTACCCACCGCACAGGCATTGCTGGAAAAAATGACCGCGCGCAGTGCCAGCATTCCGATTGCCACCGATGTGGTGGTTGGCAAGGAGGCACCCTTTGTCGCGGGCAATGAAAATACCCCGGCGATCCTGAAATCGGCGAATGACGTAACCGATGATGAAATGATTTTCGATATCGGCCCGCAGTCCGCACAGGAAATAGCCGACATCATCATGAAAGCCGGCACCGTGGTATGGAACGGACCGGTGGGCGTGTTTGAATTCGACCAATTTGGTGAAGGTACCAAAAAGATCGCGATGGCAATTGCAGAAACAAATGCTTTCACATTGGCAGGTGGTGGCGACACCATAGCCGCAATCCAGAAGTACGACATTTTTGACAAGGTGTCTTACATCTCCACAGCTGGCGGGGCGTTTCTGGAATTTCTCGAAGGCAAAACATTGCCCGCTGTTGAAATTCTTGAACAACGCGCCAGTCAATAAACCTCTAGGAAAACATGCTGCGTAGAACCAAGATAGTTGCAACGCTGGGGCCGGCCTCCAGTGATCCCAAAGTGCTGGAACAAATGATAATGGCCGGTGTTGATCTGGTGCGGATGAATTTCTCCCACGGCTCCGCCCAGGACCACATGAAACGCGCTGAAACGGTGCGTGCAGTAGCCAAGATCTGCGGTCGTACCGTGGGCATACTGGCCGATTTGCAGGGCCCGAAAATCCGTATTGGCAAATTCGAGAATGACAAGATCATCCTGAGCAAGGGCGATACCTTTATCCTTGATGCCGGATTTGACGGGCTGGGTAACCAGCAGCGAGTCGGGCTTGATTACAAGGAACTGCCCAGCGATGTCAGCACGGGCACTGTGTTGTTGCTTAACGACGGCATGCTGGAATTCCATGTCTCCAAAGTGAATGGCCAACAGGTTGTTTGCAAGGTGGTACGCGGCGGGCCGCTGTCCAACAACAAGGGCATCAATCGCAAGGGTGGCGGGTTGACCGCGCCGGCGTTGACCGACAAGGACAAGGAAGACATCAAGACTGCCGCGTTGATCAAAGCCGATTACCTGGCGGTATCCTTTCCGCGCAGCGGCGAAGACATGCGCGTGGCGCGCGAACTGATGCACGCGGCGGGCGGCAAGAGCCTGTTGATGGCAAAAATCGAGCGTGCCGAAGCGATTCCGGCACTGGCGGACATTATTGACGCGTCGGATGCGATCATGGTGGCGCGCGGTGATTTGAGCGTGGAAGTCGGCGATGCGGCTGTGCCCGGCCTGCAAAAACGCATGATCAAAATGGCACGGGCAAAAAACCGCCTGGTGATCACGGCCACGCAAATGATGGAATCGATGATCACCAATCCGATCCCGACCCGGGCGGAAGTTTCGGACGTGGCGAATGCGGTGCTGGACGGCACCGATGCGGTGATGCTGTCCGCGGAAACCGCGGTCGGTGATTATCCGGTCGAAACCATCGAAGCCATGGCGCGTATCTGTCTCAAGGCCGAGCGGGAAGTGGAAGACAGCGTGTTCGACCGCCGCACCGGTGCGCAGAGATACACGCGTGTCGACCAGTCCATCGCCATGTCGGCATTGTTTGCCGCATCGCATTTCAAGGTGAAGGCGATCGTGGCATTGACGCAATCCGGTTCGACTACGCTGTGGATGTCGCGCATGAATGCCGGCGTGCCGATTTTTGCACTGACGCCGGTGCAGGAGACGCTGAGCAAAGTCACGCTGTTCAGCGGGGTGCATCCCATCGCATTCCATTCCAGCGCCAAAAATCAGACCGAAGAGCTGCGTAATGCGGAACAAACACTGTTCGAACTGGGTCTGGTGCAGGACGGCGATATGGTCGTCATGACCATAGGCGAGGCGGTAGGCCAAACCGGCTATACCAACACCATGAAGATCGTCAAGATTGGCGATCTAAAGTAAACACCGGGCAATACGATATACGCAATTCCACAGCAACACACAATTTTTGAATTTTTAATCAGGAGGAAAAAATGGCTTTAGTATCTTTACGTCAACTACTCGATCACGCGGCAGAAAACGGTTATGGCCTGCCTGCGTTCAACGTCAACAATCTGGAACAGGTCAAGGCCATCATGGAGGCGGCTGATGAAACCAACAGCCCGGTGATCATGCAAGGCTCCGCCGGTGCGCGAAAATATGCCGGTGAGGCATTCCTGCGCCACCTGATCGCCGCAGCGGTGGAAGCCTATCCGCATATCCCGGTCGTGATGCACCAGGACCACGGTGCGTCGCCGGCGGTGTGCATCAACGCGATTCGCAGCAGTTTTTCCAGCGTGATGATGGACGGCTCGCTGAAAGAAGATGCCAAGACCCCTGCCTCATTCGAATACAACGTGGATGTCACGCGTCGCGTGGTGGAAATGTCACATGCGGTGGGTGTGTCCGTCGAAGGAGAACTGGGCTGCCTGGGCTCGCTGGAAAGCGGCATGGGCGAACAGGAAGACGGCCAGGGCGCTGAAGGTGTTCTGTCCCACGACCAGTTGTTGACCGATCCGGAAGAAGCCGCACAATTCGTGCGCCAGACCGGCGTGGACGCATTGGCCATCGCGATCGGCACTTCGCACGGTGCGTACAAGTTCACCAAGCCGCCCACCGGCGAAACACTGGCCATCAGCCGCATCAAGGAAATCCATGCGCGTATTCCCAACACCCATCTGGTGATGCACGGTTCTTCTTCCGTGCCGCAGGAATGGCTGAAGATCATCAACCAATTCGGCGGCGACATGGGCCAGACCTATGGCGTACCGGTGGAAGAAATCGTCGAGGGCATCAAGCACGGTGTGCGCAAGATCAATATCGACACCGACTTGCGCATGGCGTCGAGCGGTTCGGTACGCCGCTTCCTGGCAGAGAATCCCAAGGATTTCGATCCGCGCAAATTCCTCGCGGCATCAACCAAGGCGATGAAGGATATCTGCAAGGCGCGCTACGAGGCATTCGGCTCCGCCGGTCAGGCCGGCAAGATCAAGGCGATCTCGCTGGACGCGATGGCGATCCGTTACGCCAAAGGCGAATTGAAGGCTGTCGTAAAATAGGCAAAACGATACATCAGTAAATTAAAAAAGCGGCCTTCGGGCCGTTTTTTTATTGGACCGAATCTGGTCATACCCCGCTGCAACATTGCGACTGCAAAGTCGGGATTCGGCATCATGGCCGGGTTCAGCCTCCGAATTACCGTTGCAAAAGAAAACCCTCGGCAGGGTGTGCCGGGGGTAATCGTTGCATGGGCATCATGCAAACGGAGGGGTGTGGACTTCTTCCGCTTACGGATTCAGTTCCCGCCACAATACCCGTTGTCCGGTGAAGCCGGACGCGGTACCCTTGATCAGCACGTTGTTGTTAACTGACGGGGTCGGGTCATTGGAAGTGACCGTTTCAATGACAGGCGCACCGTTTATGTAAAGCACATTAAGACCGACAATCGTGTTGTCATAACTGGCGGAAACAATACCGCTGAAAGTATCAATCGAACTGCCCGATTGATAATCAAAGAAGTTCAGCCAGCCATATCCACCGGGTGCACAGACCGTGTTCGACGGAACGATGGTGGCGATCAGCAGCGTCCCCTGCACCAGCCTGCCTTCGATATTCACACGCTCTCCGCTGTCGGGGAAATCGATATACCAACCCCGGCCGGTGGTGAAATCCACCGGGTGGTTGGATGCCGTTCGCACACCATTCCCTGTGGTCAGTGTTTGCTGCACCAGCTGGACGCTGTCCCTCGGGCTGTCACCGGGATTGGTGAGCGTGGTGGTGGCATTGTCATCCTTGATCGCATACAGACTTTGAACCTGTGTATCGGAGAGATCAGGGCTGCCCAGATAACGTCCGGTGCCAACGAAGATGACGCGCTTGCCCAATATTTTGCCCAGTATCGGGGCAGTCGTGATGGGTTGAGCGGTACCGGATGGATCGGCAAGGGCTGCGAATTTCAACACATCGCCGGTGCCGATTGTGGCGGTAGCAGCGCTGTTGATGTCGAAACGCCATAAGTTCCCGAGCAGATCACCGCCGTAGACATAGGTTGCGCGGTTGCTGGAGGGGGCATCGTTCCAGGCAGCTGTCTGGGCAAAGCCGCTTGGTGTGGTGGTACTGCCCGCTCCGGTGCCGATCTTGCTGATGATGGCTCCGGTGCCGGCATTCAACACGTATAAATATCCCTTGCCAGAGCCGGGGCTGATGTTGTTGTAGCCGGAAGTCAGCAACACCACCCAGGTGCCGTCCGCTTTCGCGGTGATTACCGGATTACCGTAGCTGTAGCCGATGTCATCGTCCTTGGTGGAGCCTTGTCCTGTGGTTGTTGTAAATTCCCACAACAGTGTGGGTGTGGAGGGGTCGGTGATGTCCAGCGCATAGTAGCCGCGTCCGCCCTGGTTCAGTCCGCCTACCAGTATGGTGCGCCATACCGCGGTTCCGGCATCGGTACTCAGGCAGTTCGCCGTGCATACATCCGAGATGACCGCGCTACCGTTGACATAGTTGGTATGCAGCGTGGCATAGCCCTCGTCCGCCAGCCTCCACATGTTGGGGATAACCATGCTGGGCACGTAAGCCCAGCGTTCCGTGCCCCCCGGGACACCGCTCTGGGTAATCGCGGAAAAAGCATGCAACATACCGTCGTTGGTACCCATGTAGACCGTGCCGGGCCGGGCGGACTGCGCCGTCGCGTAGTCGCTGTATCCCTTGTCGGCATAACTGAATACCGGTTTGCTGATGTATACCGGCTGGGATTCGAGCGCATCGCCCAGCGTGGCTTCGCGGTAACGGAACAGCCGGTTGTCGATAGCGCTAAGATTGACGGCGCGGTTTTCAAAACCGGTCTGGCCACGCAGGTAGCTGACCAGGTTCGCACCAGCCGCAGCAGTTTGTTGCGTTGCCGTCAGTGACGTCCACTGGGTGAGCCCGCTGATATGGGCTGCATTAAAATTGGTCGAATTGGCGGTGGCGTACGCGGCATTTACAGTCGAATCGGTACCTGAACCGAAGCCAATCAGCGCAGTGCCGCCGCTGTTGGCGGTATAGATGGTGCGTGTATCGCTATTCGCCGCGATTCTGCTTGGCATGGTGCCGGTACAGTTGGTTGCCATCGGCGTTCTGCACTCCGATGTGGCGGTATCGAATACGCCGGGCGCGGTACAGGTCGACGTAGTGGAGCCCGAAGTAACGCAGTTATAGATCGTACTACCGCCGCTGTTATCGGCGACGATGATATTCGGCGCGGCGCAGGTTCCTGAAACAATGCTTTCCGCACACCAACTGGCGGTCTGGCTGATCACACCGGTGTTCACGTTGATCGTGCGCGCTTCCAGGTTGCCCTGCCATTTCACCGTGGTGTAGCTGGCGACGTAAGCGTAGTTATTGCCGGCAACCGGATTCAGCGTGCTGGTCGCGGCAGCGGCGGAAGAGCCTTTGCGCGAGGCGATCGCCGCCAGAGAACTGTGCATGCCGACTGCCAGGGAAACCGGATCGGTGGCGCTGAAGTAGTTGCCACGGCCATCAATCGCCGCATGCCACAGGTCATCGATGTTCGCAACGCTACCGCTGCTGGGCGTCGGCCAGTTGCAGGTGGTGCCATTTGATTGCCACGAACAGATCGGTGGTGATGCGGTCGAGTCTGCCTTCAGACCTTTCAAAACCGAATTGTAGTCACCGCTGCTGTCAGTCAGGTAGCTGGGCGAAAATGCCATCTTGCCGCTTGCGCCCAGCCCCAGTGCAAAAGTGGCCATATGCTGTGCGGTATTGTTGTCAGTATCGGTCTTGAACACGTTGTTCTGGCACACATCAACCCCACCACCCAATGCACCGGTGCAATTATTCAGTGCCGAGGTGCGCAAATCGGTCTGGTAGTAATACATCGCCACATCGGCCAGCGTGTCGCTGGTACCGCCGGTGACAGATGTGGTGGAGGTAGAGGTTCCCGCCACCCGGTTGCTCGGGTTGGGGCTCGGCAGCGTGACAGAAGTGACACAAAGTCCAGAATAGCTGGGTGACCCGACGTTGGACGCGGCGGTACAGCTTTCCGCACCCTGCACGCCGTTGGTGGTGGTCGTGCTGCAGGCGAATGCCTGCGGCTGGGTGGCCAGTTTGTACTGGCCACTGGCGCATCCGGATGCGCCCGAGGTGGCTTGCGAATAGCTGTTCTGCGTATAGTTGGTCGTTATCTTTGAGGTTCCGCTCGCCCCGTCATACTGAGGCCTGGACACAGCGCCGTCCTGATTGCCTACAGCGGTGCTGCCGTCTATCTGGTAGCCGGCATTGCCGTTCCAGTATCCGTCGGTGGACAGAATGATGAAGTTCTGCTGACAGGAATACTGTACCGGATCATTGGGCGTGATGCCGTTCAGTTTGTTGGTCGAGGTGGAGGGGGTGAACGCCGTGGCGGTGAAGGTCATGCCGCCGCCATTGTCGCTGATCACCGGAACAGATCCGCTCGCGGTACTCGGTCCGGTGATGGTGATCGTATTACCCGATGCCACGGCGTTGTAAGAACTCGGATCAACGAATACGCCGGCGATATTCTTTGCCACGGTGCTTTGATAAGAGCTTAGGGCAGATGAGCCGGTCATCAATTGGTCGGTACCCACGGTGATGCCGTACACCGCAGTTGTTCCACTGCCGCCGACCGTGATGGTGGACGTGTAAGTGGTAATGGTGCCGTATTTGTGCGCGTACAAGCGCCCGACCTTGGCAAGCACTTCGCGTAACGGGGTCGAATTGCCGGGGTTGGCATCGTAAAGCTTGCTGTACCAGGCACTTTTCTGGGTGGCGGTAAAAGGCGCGATGTCAACGATGTCGGGGTTCCTGTTGTTGTTCATGGTCATGAAACCCACGCGATAGTCGCTGCCGATAGCCGAGAAAGCCTGCCCCACCCCGGTCTTCATCATCAGCATGCGGTTGCTGTAGTAACTGTACCAGTTGGCAAAGTTCTGCAATTTGGCAGGCGTGGATTCCGGAAAGGGGTCGGCGGTCACCAGCATGCCGATGCTACCGCTACCACCACTGGTGGTGGTGACGATCACCGGCGTGTAATTGGACGAATCGGCCGCCGGGTTGCCGCCGGTGTAGGTGACTGTGACGACGTTGCCCGAAACAGTTGCGGAAAAATTGGTCGCGGTGATATTGTTTTTAATATCTGTGGCCAGGTTGTTGGCGTTGGTTTCGAGTGCGGTGGCACCACCATATAAAATATTGACGCCATTCACCCGTATGGTGCTGACTGAAGTCGACGTGGGGGAAGGAAAGGGCGCCACAGTATATGTCAAGGTACCGCTGGTGCTAAGCGTCATCGTCGTACCCGGAACAGCCGGTCCATAAACCGTGACCACGCTGCCCGATACGGTCGCGCTATAACCGGTGGTAGTGCAATTGGTGTTGTGAGTGGAATTGGTGCAGTAGTTGATTCCGTCAGCGATATCCTGTGCAACATTCCCGGTAGTGCTTTCTTTACTGGTTTGCCCTGACAGGATTTGACTGGCCCCGCTATTGATGCTGCTAACCCGCCCTTTATAGGCCGAGTTTATCGTGATGGTGGCACCACCCGCGCTGGGCGGGGGTGTAACGACTATGGTGGTGGACGCAACCGAAGCCAGCCGGTATTTGGTGAACACCGCGCTGCCCGGCGTGGAACCTTCATTGCTGTTGCATTCCTTGTAAAAGGTGCTGCTGGTATGCAGGTAATCCATTTGCGCACTGGTGTTCTGTGCGCCGGTATAAACGTAGTAAAAAGCCGGGCCCTGATAGTTGGCTGCGCCGCTCGAGCCGCTGCCGCTGCCGCCCGGGAACTGCGAGTTCAGATCGACAGTCCCCTGATTGGTTTGATAGCCGGTGTTCCATGCATTGGTGAAGCTGGCGTTGGCATAGCTTGCACCGGTTGAGTCGACCGGCGGGGTATAGGTAATGTTGGGGTTATAGTAAACGCCGTTGCAGTGGCTGCTCTCGAAACCGTAATTGCCGGAAAAGTTTTTTGCCGTGTCGGGCATGAAATCCCAGTCCATACTGCCCGAATCGTCAAGCATGAACATCAGATTGGGCGCCACCGTGGAGGTGGTGGAGGTCGCCAGGGGCGATGTCGCCAATGTGGTCGAGGCGGCCAGCGCCGGCAACGGCATCACGAGGAGCGCGGCCAGAGCCAGCGGGAGAAAGCGGTGCAGCCTGGAATCGGTACGGTGCGGGTATTTCATGATTTCCTCCTAATAGACAAATGCCTGGACGTAGCTGAACGTGTTGGCAGGTCCGGCTATTCTGCTGGTGATGCGATATTGCGGGGACTGGCCGGCGACCGGACAGCCGGTGCCCTGGCAAACACTGGAAGGCAGGGGTACTTCCTGCCCGTTGTTGTCAAGGGCGGCTGCGCTGAACAGGCAGTTGGTCTTGCTGACCAACTGATTGGCGTCGCGGCACATGCGCTGGATGATGTAGCGTATTTGGTTGCCGGCGCCGTCGTCGGCCGTAACCAGCTTGCTGCTGCCACTGGCCCAAGTGGCGGAGGCGGTGAGGATCACCGAGGGATCGGCATTGGAATAGTAACCGTTTGCCGCATCGTTGAGGTTGAAGGTATTGTTGGAATCCATCAATACGTTGCTGTTGCTATTGGTCATGGCGATCTGGATGGTATTCAGCGCGGCGATCGCGCTCTCCACTCCGCTGTCGCCGGAAGTGGTGGCGGACTGTTTGAAGGCCAGGTTACCCGCGATCAGGGTGCTGGTATCCACCGAGCGTATCAGCGCAACGGCGGCAAGCGACATCACCACCAGCGCGATCAGTGCAAAAAACAACACCACGCCGCGCTGCCGGTTTGGATAGCGGCGATGGAGTCCGCTTCGGTTAGTTAGTGCTCTCATAGCGTGCCCCTGGCCCAGATCATGTTGCGCAACGGAATGATGGTCTCGAACACCCGGTAGCGATAATGCTGCCAGTTGGTATCCTTGCTCAGGTCGATCTTGGGTGCGGCGTCGACGGTAGTGTCATCCCAGGCGCAGGGACCTTTGTTTATGGTGCCCTGGGCGGTGGTGCAGGTGTTGGTCACGAGACCTTTTTCATACAACCCGTTGCGCGCCACCACGGCGACACGCACAGCCTTGATGCGATTGCGGTCCGGGATCGTAATGCCGGGACCCCAATTGCCGCTGGCCTGGCCATCGATCGCATTCACCCACTGGGTGATCTGGTTTGAGCCGGCGCTGGCAGAGACCCCGTATTGCGCCTGTATGTTGACGATATCTGCGACACTGGGGGAGCCGTTCCTATTCAGGTAGGCCTGGGAATTGGCCGCGACGGTCGGATCGTAGTTTGGGTTGATCTGGAATGTTGTCGTCACCCAGCTGCCCAGACAGGCAAGGTTGGCGCCAACGATCGCGCCGGTGGTATTTTGCAGCGTAACTATTCCGGTGGCGGGGGGCGAGGAAGCTACCGGCGGAACGGCGATGTCGGTGGGGCCGGTCACGCTCGTCAGGTTGCAGGTGGCGCCGTTGACGATCAGGGCGACATCGTTGACATGACAGCCCAGATTGTTGTCTACAGAAATATCGTTGGGTCCCGGCACTGCTGTTCCCTTGATTTGCGAAGGCACCCCGCCGGAAGCAGAGTTGCCATAGCGTACCGTGATGCTGTCGCTGGCACCCGCGGCGGTCCCGCCATCGGTAATGGTGACCGGGGAAATGCTGGTAATTCCGGTTGCGCCAAAGGTGAATCCCGTGCAACTGAGCGGTGAAGCGTCCACTGTGGGCAGCAAGCCGAATCCGGCCATCTTCAGCTCGTGTTGTATGCTGTAGATCGCGATGCTGCCATTGGTCTGCGCATCGGCCGATCCGGTGGTGGTGCGTTTCTGTCCTTCGAACACCGTAAACACCTGCATGATGACCAGGGTCGCGAGCAGGCCGATCGCCAGCCCGACCAAAATCTCGATCAGACTGAAGCCCCGCTGATTTTGGGGTGTCTGGTGAGGAAACGAATGTTGGGTTGTTTTCATGCTGTTACCCACCCGCGATGGTGGCGATGGTGGTGAAATTATGTTGGGCTTTTCCGGGCTGTTGCCAGGTGACGGTAACCCTGTACTGGTTGGTGCCCGACGTAACGACCGATCGTGTACCGCCGGGCAACTGCGCAGAAATATCGGTATTGGTCTCAAGGTAAGTGGCAACATTGGCAGGATCAGACCAGATTAGACCTATCCTTTGCTGGGCGATAAAACTGGCCTGGGCGCGGAAATTGGCATCGGAAGTGTTCTTGACCATCGCCGCCTGCAATCCGACCAGTGCCAGCACACCCATCGAAAACAGCAGTATCGCGATCAGCGCTTCGAGCAAAACCACGCCCCGCTGTGCGGATTTTCCGCTGCGGGCAGATTTGATGGACGGGATCATTTGTCTGTTCATGATGGCTTCTCTGTTTATGATATCCGGGGGTTATGACATCCGGGATTAATAACACCTGCGCGGATCGGGCGGACTCTTGTTGGTGATGGCCGGGCTCGGATCGCACACCCTGGGATCGCCGCCCACCCCGATCGCAACCCTTAATGCACGCACCCCTGACACCGCCAAGGAGGAATCAAGGTCGATCTGGCTGAGGGTGGCGGAACCATCCCCGTTGAGTGCCACGGTTCCGAGGTTGCTGTACGTGATGGTCGTCGCGCCTCCCGGTGTAACTGTGATCGCGACGTTTTTAGAGCCTTCGCTGCTGGGCCTGGTTTCGACCACCCCGCTGACACCGGGGATGCTCGGTACGCTGATCTGCCAGGCCGAGGCGGCACCCAGTACAAAGGCAACGTTGGTATTGCGTTTCACCGCTTCGGCACGGGTGTGCTGCATGCCGTTCGAGATTGATTCGGCTGCATTGCGGATCTGGCTGCCCAGCACCCAGGTGCGGTAGCTCGATATGCCGAAGGTCAGCGTGATCGAGAAGATGGCGATCGAGATCAACAGCTCGATCAGCGTGAAACCACCGGGCCTGATTTTGTGCAAAGCACTCAACAGCTGTCCCCTTTTCTCATGATCCAGCAGGTTGCGCCGTTACCCCAATTCGTGGTCGATGCCTTGTTGTTGGCCTGATCGATCTGGTATCCGAAACCGATCACGGTGCCTGTGCCGTTCGCGACGATGGTGTAGGTCGATGCAGTGACGTTCTGGCAGGAAAGCATGAAATATTTGGTGGTCGCCGGGCAGGGTCCGCCGACATAGGTGCGGTTATCCTGGAAATACTGCTCCATCTGGATGCGCCCGTCGGACAACTGCGCCGTGGCATCGACCAGTTTGCCGCGCGTGACGTAATCGGTATAGGCGGGAATGCCGATGGCGGACAGGATCGCGATCACCGCGACCACGATCATCAGCTCGATCAGCGTGAAGCCCCCGGCCTTTTTCCCGTTTGCGAAATTTGCGTTTGCCGATTTACCGTATGCGAACCTCATGACGCGCCCCTTTAACTTGAGTTGAAGCGGATCATAGGACGATAAAACCGGCTTCGCCACCGGCAACTGACCGGAGGGGCGGGAATCCGGATGAACGGCAGGAAACGGTGCACGAACGCGGTGTATAGGCAGCGTTGTCGGGGCTCTGAAACAACCAGACCCCGTTGCCGGGGTCTGGTGAAGTGCAGCAAGTCAGCGCGGACTATGGGGAAGTGGTGATCGCGTTGGGCGTCGTTCCCGCCTTGAAGTAGCTTCCGTTGCATGAAGTGCCGCCGCCGCAGTTTACGAGGGCGAGCGTCCCGCCGGCAACACTGTATACCGATATGTCATTGGAACCGTAATTCGCCACATAAACATACTGGCCGGTGCTGTCTATGGTGATCGAGATCGGGGTAGTTCCTGTTGCTAATGAGGACTGGTAGGCCAATACTCCAGCGGTGTTGGCGTGATAGAGACTGACAGTATTATTGCCGGTATTGACCACATAGATGTTAATCCCGGTCGAATCAATCGCGATGGAAACTGGGTTGTCGTTGGTAACATGTGCTGTACTCATGGACGAATAGGTCAATTCACCTGCCGATCCTATTATGAAACTAGTGATGTTATTGGAACCGCGATTCGTCACATAGAGAAGCTTGTCGTCGGGGCTGACCTCGACCGAATTCGGCGTCGTTCCACCGGTTGATATGAATGTGCTCGTGCCGGGGACACCCGTGGCGGGGATCGCGGTCAGCGCGCCGGTGAGGCTATCGATGCTGTACACGGAAACGTTACTGGTGCTGGCGCTGATGCCGGCGTTTGCCACATAGGCGTGCGAGCCTGAATGGTCGATGGCGATGGAGATTGGGGTGCTTTTGGTAGCGATGCTGGCGTCATAGGCGGTCGTCGAGCCATCGGCATCGATGCTGGCGAGCGCGCCAGTGCTGGTGTCAACACTGTAGGCCGAGATGCTGTTGGAAAGTTTGTTCACCACATAGACAAATTTGCCCGAGGGAT
>JBDTCC010000023.1:0-6059 GCA_039923775.1 Gallionella sp.
AAGAGCATCACCGAGCAGGCGCTGGAATGCGTGAGCTCCGGCGAGGTCAAGTTCCACCCGGAAAACTGGGTGAACACCTACAACCAGTGGCTGAACAACATCCAGGATTGGTGCATCTCGCGTCAATTGTGGTGGGGGCATCAGATACCCGCTTGGTACGGCACCAACGGCGAAATTTTCGTTGCGCATGACGAAGCCGAAGCTCGCAAACTCGCTGACAGGGCAGGTTACGCCGGACAACTCGACCGCGACAACGACGTGCTCGACACCTGGTTCTCCTCCGCGCTGTGGCCATTCTCCACACTGGACTGGAAAAATGACCTGCCCTTCGAGCAACAGAACCAGTTCGTCAAACAATACCTGCCATCTTCTGTGCTGGTTACCGGCTTCGACATCATCTTCTTCTGGGTGGCGCGCATGGTGATGATGACCAAACACATTACCGGCAAGATCCCGTTCAAAGACGTCTATGTTCATGGATTGATCCGCGATGCGGAAGGCCAGAAGATGTCCAAATCCAAGGGCAACGTGCTCGACCCGATCGACCTGATAGACGGTATCGGCATTGAAGCATTGGTGAAAAAGCGTACCGCCGGGTTGATGAATCCCAGGGATGCGGAGAAGATCGAAAAGCGCACGCGCAAGGAGTTCCCCGAGGGCATCCAGGCATTCGGCACGGATGCACTACGTTTCACCTTCGCTTCGCTGGCTTCACCGGGGCGGGATATCAAGTTCGACATGCAACGCTGCGAGGGCTACCGCAACTTCTGCAACAAGCTGTGGAATGCCACGCGCTTCGTGCTGATGAATTGCGAGGAGCAGGACACCGGTCTGGATGAAAGCCTGCCGCTGGAATTCTCAGCCGCGGACAAATGGATGATTAGCACGCTGCAACAGGCCGAAGCCGAAATGGCGCAGCACTTTCACGATTACCGTTTCGACATGGCCGCACGCACGGTGTATGAACTGGTGTGGAATTCCTACTGCGACTGGTATGTGGAACTGGCCAAGGTGCAGATCGCCACTGAAAATCCCGCCCGGCAACGCGCGACCCGACGCACACTGGTGCGCGTACTGGAAGCCATCCTGCGTCTGGCGCATCCCATCATTCCGTTCATCACCGAAGAATTGTGGCAAAGCGTCGCACCACTAGCCGGCAGAACAGGCGACAGCATCATGTTGCAGGCTTATCCTGAAGCGGACCCTGCCAGGATAGACATGGCGGCAATGGAGCAAATTTCGCTGCTGCAGGAAATCATCACAGCCTGCCGCAGCCTGCGCAGCGAGATGAACCTTTCTCCGGCACAACGCGTGCCACTCATCGCAGCCGGTGATGAAAATATACTCGGTGCACTTGTGCCCTACATCAGCAGCCTGGCAAAACTCAGTGAAGTGCAGATTGTCGCTGACTTGCCCAACGGTGATGCCGCGATCGCCATCGTCGGAACATACAAGCTGATGCTGAAGGTTGAGATCGATGTCGCGGCCGAATGTGAGCGACTGGACAAAGAGATCGCCAGATTGCAAAACGAGATAAACAAGACGCAGATCAAGTTATCCAATCCCAACTTTGTAGACCGCGCACCCGCAGCAGTGGTGGAACAGGAACGCAAGCGTATGGAAGAGTTCGGCACGACACTGGCCCAATTGCGAACCCAGCGCGGCAAGCTGGGCCGGTAGCGATCAACGGCGACGCAGATAAAAAACGAATTCGCCCTCATGCGCCGTTGAAGACAGCAACTCGTTGCCGGTCTTCAGGCAAAATTCCGCAAAGTCGTTGGGCGCGCCCTTGTCGGTTGCCGCGATTCTGAGCACCTGCCCGGTATCCATTTTCGACAGGGACTGTTTCGCGCGCAGAATAGGCAAGGGACAGGCTAGCTGGCGGGCGTCCAGTTCAACATCGAATTTCATGATCCTATCGGCAACCCTGCCTGCGCCCAGGCCGATATCCCGCCCTGCAGGTTGTATACATCGGTAAAGCCGTTTGCCGCGGCAAATGCGGCAGCCTGAGCGGAGCGACCACCCATCTGGCAATAAAAAACAGTGGTGGAGTCCTTGTCCATCTCGCCCAGACGCAACGGCAACAAATGCAGCGGCATCGGTTCTCCCTGCGGAATCTTTCCGCGCGATATTTCAGCATCGGTGCGCACATCTATCAGGCGCAGCCCGCCCCTTTCCATCATAGCCTGCAGCTCTGCGACTGTAATATTCTTGAATCTGTTCATGGCACTAGATATTTTCCTGCTCGATTTCCGTTTGATTATGGTCCGCCAACAAATGCGATACACGTGTATTCGCAACCGACAACCGCTTTACCAGCATACGCAGAAAGGCATCGCCGAACTGTAAGCGGCAGCCTTGTGTTGAGTGTATCAGCACATCGGGATTTATTTCGATCAATACCACGTCGTTCTTGGCGATTACGTCGGTACTGCGCTTGAAGTCGCGTTCCAGAATGTGCGCCATCTCCCCGAAACAATCACCCCGATGCAGGAGGCTCAACAACCGGCCCTGTTTGGTCACGCGGACAGTGCCCTGCCCCAGGATGTAGAAGGAGCGGCCCTTTTCACCATCGCGGAGGATATATTCGGACTCTGGTACTTTGCGCCATTCACTGATGCGCAATACCTCCCAAAGTTCCGCATCACTGAAATTCCTGAAAAACGTCAGACTGCGCAGCGTATCGAACTTTTCGGTATCAAGAATTTCATTTTTTTCAGGAGCCGAATGACTGGAGAAGCCAACCAGATCGTTCGCGAACTCTTCCCAGGTCTGATAGCGCCTGGAAGTATCCTTTTCCATCGCGCGTAACACAATCGCATCCATCTCCGGTGGCATTTCGGGACGGAACATGCTGGGCGGCGGCGGATCGATATTGATGATGTGGTAAATCATGCTGAAATTATTGCTCGCGTCAAATGGCAGCTTGCCGGTAAGCAGCTTGTACATCACCACTCCCAGCGAATAGATATCCGTCTGATGGGTCAGCTTCAACTCTTTGACCTGTTCCGGTGACATGTAGGCAGGCGAACCTACCCCGCTCACCTGCGTGGTTTGCTGGTTCTGGATTGCCGCCGCGCCAAAATCTGAAATCTTGATATTGGACTCACCCTGCAGCAAAATGTTGGCCGGCTTGATGTCGCGGTGAATCACGCCCTGATGCTGGGCATATTCAAGAGCCTTGCAGCACTTGTAAACAATTTCCGCAATGGTGCCGATCGGCAGCAGCGTATCCACATCGGCGTATTTCTCCAGCGTGCTGCCCTCGATGTATTCCATCACCACATAGTTGGAGTCACCCTCCATCACGGCATCCAGAATCTTTGCGATGTGCGGATGTGACAACTTCCCTGCCAGAGATGCTTCAGTCATCAACAGTTTGCGATAAATCTTGGCGCGATTGGGGTCGTGTAACATGCCCAGATCGAACAACTTGATGGCGACCTGCTGCCTGCTGAATGGATCCGTGGCAAGATACACAGTACTGGTCGCACCGGTACCGAGTACGCGTACTATTTCGTATTTGCCAATTTTGTCCATTTCCTGATTTCGCGATTGGGAACAACCCGATTCTGCGCATTTTGCAGCATGCTGTCTACACGGGATGAGAACACTTTGAAACAATATGTAGCTTAAGCAGTGTGAACCGCATGCAAAAACAACTATCATAGCTCTCATGAAGAACCTGACCCTGCTACTGTTGCTGTGCTTCCCACCCTGCGCCCTGGGTGATGGACTGCCTGATCTGGGCGATGTCTCGCAGGCCGCGCTTACCCCGCAGCAGGAGCGCCAGATCGGGCAGCAAAGCATGATGCAAATTCGTGCCAGGAAAGAATATCTGGACGATTCCGAGGTCAACGATTATCTGAATAAAATCGGCGACAAGCTGGTCGAAAATAGCCCCGAACCTTCCCTCGATTTCGAGTTTTTTGCAGTCAATGATTACAGTGTCAATGCATTTGCCCTGCCGGGCGGTTTCATCGGCGTGAATGCAGGGCTGATACTCATCACCCAAAGCGAATCGGAACTGGCTTCGGTGTTAGCACATGAAATTTCACACGTCACGCAACACCATCTGGCCCGCATGATAGAGGCTCAACGGGGTAATGGCCTGATCTCGATGGCTGCCATTGCCGTCGCCATACTCGCAGCGCGCACCAATCCGCAAGCAGCGGAGGCCACCATCGCCAGCGTACAGGCGGGCAATATACAGCAGCGGCTGAACTTTACCCGTGCCTACGAGGAAGAGGCAGACCGCATCGGGCTGCAGCTTTTGGAAAAATCCGGCTTCAATACCCACGCCATGCCCACGTTTCTGAGGCGGCTGCAAAAATCATCGCGCCTGCTCGACGGCAATGCGCCCAACTATATGCGCACCCACCCGATCACCAGCGACCGTATCGCGGAAATCGAAAATCGCATACGCAATCAACCTTACCTGCTGATACCGGACAGCCTGGATTTTCAACTGGTGCGCACAAAACTTATTGAAGCACAAAAATCTGCTCCGGATGCCATTACCTATTTCAGTGCCGCGCTGGGTCCGCAAAATTTCGGCAATCCGATAGCACAACGCTATGGGTTGGTGAGCGCGCTGCTGCGCGACAATCAGATCGCGCGTGCCGGCCGTGAGATGGCACTATTGAACAAACAGGCCGATTCCAGTCCAGCATCCAGTAACAATGCGATGATAGCGACCCTCCAAGGAGAAGTTTTGCGCGCAGAAAAAAACAATTCTGCTGCATTGGCTTTTTACCAAACTGCAATACAGGATTTCCCGCAGCATATTGCCCTTATTTATGACTACACCGACCTGCTGTTGCAGGACAATCAGCCGGGGATCGCCGTCAAGCTGCTCGCCGATCAAGTCACGCTGCACCCCAGCGACACCACGCTTTACGATCTTCAGGCCAGAGCCTACGCGATGCAAGGCAAGGCTTTGGAACAGCATCAGGCACAAGCTTATAGCTATGCCTGGCAGGGCAACCTGAATGCCGCGATCGAGCAGCTCCGGTTGGCCAAACAGGCGGGGGGTAGCTTCTATCAGCTATCTTCCATTGAGAGCGATTTAAGCGAGTTGCGCCAGATGAGGGACGCCAGCAGCAAGCATTAGCCGCAACGTAAATTGTTTCCGTGCTGTGCTTAATAATGGATCAATCCAGATAAAAAAGCCCCTCTTGCGAGGGGCTTTTTTTACACCACTGCCCTAAGAGCAGTCCAGACTAGATTAACCGCAGGACTTGGGCAATACAGCAGCCGGCATTTGGGTATTTACAGCACCTTTATTTGCTACTACAGTCGCAACGGGTACTTGAGTACCTGTTGAAACAACGCCCGCGATTGTGGTATGGTCGTCGAGAGAAGCATCACCATTAGCGCAAGTCCAAGAACCGCTGTTCGGGTTGTAGTACATATGCACCTTCAAGCCTGTACCTGCGTTCAGCAACTTGCTGCTCACACCCGTGGGTTTGAATTGCGATACAATACTGAATGTGCTTCCAGTTCCATTTGTTGCATTGGCGCCTGTTCCAGCCACATCCGCGTCTACAACAGTAGCAACATATTTACCTGTGGTGATCGCAGACACTCCACTTCCGGTATTAATTTCAAACAGCCCGCTGGTTGTATAGAGCTCGGTCAACGGCGTTTTCAAGCCATCCATCAGCACAAATGCCTCGGAAGCCTGTGCACGTGCGGTATAGTCACCGTAGGCAGGGATCGCCACGGCAGCCAGAATACCGATAATCGCAACCACGATCATCAGTTCGATCAGGGTAAAACCCTTTTGAATGTTTTTCATCATAATAAAGCTCCTTAGGTTTAATTTGAACACATTAAAACCATGTGTCGGCTTGTTATACGCAAGAGCTGTGCCATATTTTCATAACACTGTTTTTATTGAACTTCTACTGATACTTAAAAATATCGAGGCATCACAGACAAGCGTTTTTTGTCACTAACTGACCATTCTTGTCAGTCGCACCCTGCAGTTAATTACGCGGATCGAAACCCGGAATCCGGGTCAAATCCACTTCATCGATCTGTTCGGGTGCAAGAAA
>JBDTCC010000024.1:0-22246 GCA_039923775.1 Gallionella sp.
TTCAGGATCACGATCACGATGATGGCGACGGTGTCCTCGATATCGCCAACGATGCCGGAAATGATCGCCGCAATAATCAGCACGATGATCATGAAATCGGAAAACTGGTCGAGCAGCATGCGCCACGATGAACGCGCTCTCTTTTCCCTGAGTTCATTTGCACCGTAATGCGCCAGCCGTTCGGCGGCCTGCTCCTGGCTCAGGCCGTCCGGAGTCGTCTCCAAACGTTGCGCGACTTGATCGGTGCCCAGCGTATGCCAGTTGATGTTATCAATGTGCATGCTCGAACAGTAACCATGAATTGAGCACATACAGCATGAATAATCCCAGGCTAATCCAGGTCAGTCCGAGCTTCGTGCGCCCCTGTGGACGGAAGGTCAAACCCACGGCCACCAGCGAGCTCATCATCACCGCGGTAAATGCGGTCAGCGCGTGGCTGGCGTCGACGTGGGCAAGCAACGGTCCTTTGGTATAAAAAACATCGTCAATCGCCAGAATGATGATGTCAAACAGGTTGCTGCCCAGCAGGTTGGCGATCGCCATATCCAGCGCCCCGATGCGCAATGCCGAAATTGTGACCGCCGCTTCCGGAGCCGATGTCACTCCCGCCACCAGCAGGGTGCCGACAAAACTGGTCCCCCAGCCCATCTGCTCGGCAATGTCCTTGGCAATGAATGGCAGCCATGTACCGGCGATCACCACCGCGCCCGCTGCCAGCGCATAACCCTTTACAGCGCTGCGCAGCGTCACACCCGGATAGCGTTCGGCAGATTCCTCGGTATATTCGGCCAAAGTGCGATGTTCGTAGCTGTAAACGGCCCGCATCGCAACCAGGTAGACCAGCATGATGAATGGCGAATAGAAGCCCACATGACCGAAGGACGGACTCATGCCAGCGCGATCCAGCAGCAGACTGAAACCGGCAAAGGCGATCAATATCGAGCCCAATGAAGCTGACAGTATGTGTCCCTGTCCGGCGCGGCTATACAGGGTCTCGCGTTTGTACAGGCCATCCAGCATCACCAGAATAGCGAGGTTGAACACTGTGCTGCCCAGTACATCGCCGACGGCGATGTTGGGTGCATCGGCAAAACTGACAGAAGAAATTCCGGTCGCCAGCTCGGGCAGCGAAGTGGCAGTAGACAACAGGATGAGACCGACCCATGAAGCAGACATGCCGGTTTTCTCGGCGATGATGTCACCGTAGCGGGACAGGAAGTAGCCCGCGTAGCCTATCACGGCGAGACAAAACAGAAGTTCCGGCCAGATCAGCATGTTGTAAAGCTCCTTACCTGATAGTCAAGGGCATAGTACAACGAACCATCAGCCCTGTTCAGCTCAGTGCTGCATCAATTCGGCAGAGTCAGAACCTGGTTTCCCTCATATCGCTCATTCCTTTTGCAACACGATTCCGCGGAACCAGCCTCCGGCAAGTAATGGCATGTCGCTGACTTTTTTCAACTGGGGAACCACACTTAACACTTCTTCGAATACCACATCCATGCGTGTGGCAATGCGGCGCGACAATGGGTTGAGCGCGCGACGCAGGAATGCGGTTTGATTCGGGCGCAGGAATTTATCCAAAACTAGGATAGTGCCACCCGGTTTGAGCACACGGGCAGCCTCACTCAGACATTGCCCGGGCTGCGGCACAACGGCAAGGATAAGGTGCAGCACGACATGATCGAAATGCGCATCGGAAAAAGGCAAGGCCATGCTGTCGCCCAGCACCCACTCCACCCGCAAATCCGTGCCTCGTGGCTTGGCACGTTCCAACATTGCGGCATTAAAGTCTAGCGCGGTGTAGTGATGCAGTTTCGGCAGCAGGGGCAGATCGAGTCCGGTACCGATGCCGCTCAACAATATTTTCCCTGACTCTATCGCCGGCAAGGCGCGCAGCGACCGGGTGCGGGCCTGCTTCATTGGTCTCGCTATAAACATGTCATAAAGCGGCGCAATCAGGCTGTAGCTCCGTCTCAGCATGGAATTTTCACGATAGGGCAAATCTTTTTGCGGCATTTTTTGACCTTATCGCAATAGTTTGATGCCGGAAATTTTGGCCTGCGCAATGGCTTTTGCGAGCACCTCGATAGCCTGCCCCCTGGCGAAGCTCTTGCGCCATGCCAATGCAATGCGTCGCGACGGCGCGGGTTTGCTGAACGGTATCACTTTCAGCAACTTGTTGCGATACCGCGCGCTGTTCGCCGAAGCGGGCAACACGGTGATACCCAATCCTGAAGCAACCATGTTGCGTATTGTTTCAAACGAGGTTCCCTGTTGAATATCCGTTCCCTTGCGGTTGATTTCCGGACATGCCTCGGCGACCTGATTGCTGAAGCAGTGCCCGGAATCAAGCAGCAACACTTTTTCAGTGGAGAGTTCCTCGGCCTTGATACTGCGCCGGTTAACCCAGCGATGCTGATTATCAACCACCACCTCGAACGGCTCGTCATATACCGCTTGCGTGGCAATACCCGAATCGCCGAACGGCAACGCGATGATGATGACATCCAGTTTGCCGTTGTGCAGCAACGTGTCGAGATTTGCGGTGATGTTCTCCTCGATTTCCAGCGGCATATCCGGCGCGAGCTTTTTCAGTGCGGGAACCAGATCGGGCAGCAGGTAGGGGCCGACGCTGTAGATGATGCCCAGACGCAGTACACCGGCCAAATGGTCCTTGCCCTGCCTGGCAATCTCGCGGATGTGTTCAGCTTCTTCCAGGGTACGCTGTGCCTGCCCCACGATTTCCAAGCCGATCGGCGTGACTGAAACATTATTTTTGCCGCGTTCGAATATCTTGAGCTCCAATTCTCCCTCGAGCTTCTGTATCGCCAATGACAGTGCAGGCTGGCTGATAAAGGATATTTCTGCGGCACGTCGGAAGTTGCGTTCCTGCGCCACCGCAACGATATAGCGCAATTCGTTAAGAGTCATGTGCCTCCCGGTCGGTCGGTGTCCGGTTGATCGTGATTTGCATAGTAAATCATGTTGTTTGATTATTTCAATTGGGTTTATTGAATAAATGAGTCTATATTGTCCAAGTGGTTCAATATCCACCCTGTTTGTTTTGCCCGTATTTCAACTTTATTAAGGAGAACGATCATGCAACTCAAAGGATCCAAGACCCATCAGCACCTCAAAGATGCGTTTGCCGGCGAATCCCAGGCCAACCGGCGTTATTTGTATTTTGCAGCCAAAGCCGACGTGGAAGGCCAGAACGATGTTGCAGCGGTATTCCGTTCCACTGCGGAGGGCGAGACTGGTCACGCACACGGTCATCTTGAATATATGGAATCAGTCGGTGATCCTGCCACCGATTTGCCTATCGGCGCTACCCGCGACAACCTGAAGTCGGCGATTGCCGGCGAGACCCACGAGTACACCGACATGTATCCGGGTATGGCCAAGTCCGCGCGCACCGAGGGTTTCGACGAGATTGCCGACTGGTTCGAGACACTGGCCAAAGCCGAACGTTCACACGCCAACCGCTTTCAGAAAGCGCTGGACGCACTGGCCGACTGACATTCCGGTTCGCATCCCCTGTCTGAACCGGATAGGGGATGCGTTTCCCGAAACCGGCATGAATCTTTAATCCCGATATTCTGTATTACCAAAAAATATAAGGGACTAATGGATTCTTAATGATTGTCCGTCAGGAGGTATTAAATGAGCACACGCGAAGGCAATCTTGAACCGCCGCTGCGCCATCCACTGGATTGGCAAAATCCCGAGTTTTATAATGAAACCCCGCTGGTGGAGGAATTGCATCGGGTTTTTGACATCTGTCATGGCTGTCGGCGCTGCTTTAACATGTGCAATGCATTCCCCACCCTGTTTGACGCGATAGACGAAAGCCCTTCCAACGAACTCGACACCGTCGAGAAAACCGTCTACTGGAAGGTCGTCGACCAGTGCTATCTGTGCGACATGTGCTTCATGACCAAATGCCCGTATGTACCGCCGCACCCCTTCAATCTCGACTTCCCGCATCTGATGCTGCGCGCCAAGGCGGCCAAATTCAAAAAGGGCGGGGCCGGATTCCGCGACAAGCTGTTGTCCAGTACCGACCTGATGGGCAAGCTGGCGTCCATACCGGTAGTCGCCCAAACGGTGAACGCAGTGAACAAAAACTCTGTCGCCCGGAAGGTGATGGACGGTGTGCTGGGCATTCACCAGGATCGCCAGTTGCCCGAATACAGCAGCAGCCCTTTCCGCAAGCATGCTGTGCTGGCTGAACAATTCCCGGTGAACAACGGCGAACGCACGCCCGGCAAGGTTGCGATCTATGCGACCTGCTACATCAATTACAACGAGCCCGGCATCGGCCACGACCTGCTTGCCATCCTCGCGCACAACGAGATCCCGGCACGACTGGTCGAGAAGGAAGCCTGTTGCGGCATGCCCAAGCTCGAATTGGGCGATATGGAATCGGTCGCCAGACTCAAGGAGACCAATATCCCCCACCTGGTAAAGTTGGCACGCGAAGGCTACGCGATCATGACAGCGGTTCCTTCCTGCACGCTGATGTACAAGCAGGAATTACCGTTGATGTTCCCTGATGATGAAGACGTGAAAGCGGTGGCGGAAGCGATGTACGATCCGTTCGAATACCTGATGCTGCGCCACAAGGATGGCCTGCTCAAAACTGATTTCAAGAACAAGCTGGGCAAAGTTTCCTACCACGTGCCCTGCCACCTGAGAGTGCAGAATCTTGGCCTGAAGACCCGCGAAACGCTGCAACTGGTACCCGAAACCGTTATCACCACGGTGGAACGTTGCTCCGGCCACGATGGCACGTGGGGCGTGAAAAGCGAATTCTTCGCTGAGTCGATGAAAATCGGCAAACCGGTATTCAAGCAGATGGCTTCGGGTGAACCGGACTATGTCAGTTCGGACTGTGCGATTGCAGGTCGTCAAATCATGCAGGGCATAGGCGCAACCAACACTGGCGAAAAGGGCCCTCAGAAGCAGCACCCGCTAACGCTGCTCCGTATCGCCTACGATTTATAGTTCAAAGCATAATTAAGGAGAAGATAATGGCAAGCGAAGGCTATCACGAACCGCTGGAAATGCTTTCCACCGAGACCATGGACATGCACCGGGCGATCACGTCGCTGATGGAGGAACTTGAAGCGGTGGACTGGTACAACCAGCGCGTGGATGCCACCACCGATCCGGAACTGAAAAAAATCCTCGCCCACAACCGCGATGAGGAAAAGGAACATGCCGCAATGGTATTGGAGTGGATACGCCGCCATGACCCGGCGTTCGACCACGAACTGAAGGACAACCTGTTCAAGGAGGGGCCGATCGCCGGCCAACACTAGTTCCATGGCAAAACTTACCCAAGCCAAACTGATGACGCTGGAAGCCTACGCCAAAGCGCGCGACTCGATTCGCACCGACGTGATGGCGCACAAGAAAAACCGCAATGTCGCATTGGGCGACCACGTCACGCTTATATTCGAGGACGAGCAGACGATCCGCTATCAGGTGCAGGAAATGCTGCGTGCAGAAAAATTGTTTGAAGAAGCCGGCATCCAGGATGAGATCGATGCTTACAACCCGCTGATTCCTGACGGCAGCAACTGGAAAGCAACCATGATGATCGAATACGAGGATGTCGAGGAACGCCGCCACATGCTCACGCAACTGTTGGGCATTGAAGACCGCGTGTGGGTGGGTGTTACCGGTTTCGAACGGGTCTATGCCATTGCCGACGAAGATCTGGAGCGCGCCACCGAACAAAAGACCTCGGCGGTTCATTTCCTGCGCTTCGAATTGACCCCGGTTATGTCCCGCGCACTCAAGCAGGGTGCACTGCTCAGCATGGGTGTTGATCACGCCGCCTACCAGGCCGTTATAGACCCTGTCCCTCCCGCGGTATATACTTCCCTGCTGCGTGACTTGAAGGGCTGAGCCAATCGGCGGCGTGCAATAATTCCAGCATTATTCTTTACGCAATCATCGATTTCGCATAACGGATCCGAATCTATCCGGCCATCGGCACACGCCCTGCGTCATGTGATTTAAAAACCATATCGATACGGAATTAACAATCAATTGGATTTATCAGCGTGCACAGCTTAAATTGCATCCGTGGACCTAAACCACTCGATCAATCATTAAGGAGAACATTATGCAACGACCTGAAATCAAAACCGTCGCCAACCTCGAATCGGCATTTGCCGGTGAATCGATGGCTCACATCAAGTATCGCTACTTTGCAAGAATTGCCCGTGCGGCGGGCGACGAAGCTACTGCACATATCTTCGAAGAGACCGCCAATCAGGAAGTGCAGCACGCATTCGGGCATCTCGATCTGCTTTACCCGAAGGGCTCCATGACACCGGCTCGTTGTCTGGAAATGGCGATTGAGGGCGAGACCTACGAATATACAGAAATGTACCCGGGCTTTCTCAAAACCGCACAGCAGGAAGGAAATGCCGCTGCGGCTGCGGAGATCAACGAGCAGATCGCCGAGTCGAAACAACACGCGGAGCAATTTCAGGCGATGCTGCAGAAAGCTGCGAAACGTTTTGCCGCATTGGCCAAAGTGGAACAGCGTCATGCCAATCAATATAGCGCCATGTTGGCGATAGTAAACGCTTAACCTAAGGAGAAAATTATGAAAGTTTGGCAATGTGTGGTTTGTGGTTTCGTATACGATGAAGCAATCGGCTTGCCGGCCGAGGGGATCAAGCCCGGCACGGCATGGGCGGATATTCCAGACAACTGGGCCTGTCCGGATTGCGGTGTAGCCAAGGCCGATTTTGAAATGGTTGAGCTGTAAACTGCTGACTGTTATGTGCGGACCTCTGCCCGGCCCGCAGAAAAATAAAAGGTAAAGTAATGAAACCCATTGTAGTGCTGGGCAGCGGTCTGGCCGGATACACGCTGGTGCGCGAGTTGCGCAAACTGGATCGCAGTGTGGCGATCACATTGGTCACGCGTGACAGCGGCGACTATTACTCGAAGCCCATGCTTTCGAACGCGCTGGCGCAGGGCAAAAGCGCTGGGGCGCTGGTCATCACTGCGGCAACCGATATGGCCAGCCAACTGGATTTTATGCTGTTGCAAAATACCAAAGTGTCGGGCTTGGATCGCGAGCACAAACAGTTGCAGACGACTTCGGGCGTGATCGGGTACGACCGCCTGGTTCTGGCGCTGGGTGCAGACCCGATACGCCTGCCATTGCAGGGTGATGCTGCTGATGAGGTGGTATCGGTGAACGATCTGGCCGACTACGCGAAATTTCGCGGCGCGATTGAATCAATCAAGCAGGATGCAAGTCATATCGCCATCCTCGGCGGTGGCCTGATCGGTTGTGAATTTGCGAATGATCTGGCCACTGCCGGATATGCCGTGACGATAATAGATCCGGCCACCCACCCGCTTTCAAGCCTGATACCCGAACATGCGGGCAAACAACTGCTGGAACCCCTGGCTGTACTGGGTGTGACAAGCCGGTTCGGTGTCGCAGTGCAGGCGGTAAACAAGCAGTCGACCGGCTATGCGTTGACACTGACCGATGGCTCCACTTTGCACGCAAACCTGGTGCTGTCCGCCGTAGGCTTGCGACCGCGTGTCGATTTGGCGCGCAGTTCGGGACTGGTCGTAAATCGTGGCATCGTCGTTGATGCGCATATGTGCAGCAGTGACGCGTCGATTTACGCGCTGGGTGATTGCGCCGAAATCGAAGGGCAGGTATTGCCTTATGTGTTGCCCATCATGCATGCGGCGCGTGCTTTGGCTCAGGTGCTGACCGGCAAGGATGTACGCGTGGATTTTCCCGCCATGCCGGTGGTGGTCAAAACACCGGCCCATCCGATCGCAGTATTGCCGGTTGCGCGTGATGCGATCGGCGCATGGCGCATCCTGGCAAATGACCCGGAAATCAAGCTGGGAATCAAGCTGGGATTTTTCGATGCGCAGAATCTGTTGCGCGGGTTTGCACTCACCGGGGAATATGCCGCGGAACGCAGCACGATGACCAAAAAGCTGGGAGAGCCAGAAATCTAGCGCACCACCGGGACACGACAGTTTGTATCTGCGTCCCGGTTTTGCCGCATCAGCAAATATCCCTTATCCCAGTTGAATGGGGACAAACATTTTGCTGCTTCCTCTCTGCACCAGCAACGCCACATTCTTTTTGTGCTTTGCAACAAGGGAACGTAGCTTGCTGGCACTGCCCACCTTCTCGCCATTCACGGACAGGATCACGTCTCCTGACTGGATGCCTGCCTGTGCGGCCGGACCCGCGACCACGTTCTCCACCAGCAACCCTTCGCCGACCTCTGCCTGTTTGCGCTCGGTCGGGGAAAGCGGACGCACTTCCAGACCCAGGCCACCTTTATCCGCGCCACCGGATTGTTCGTCGGCACTGGCAATTTTCATTTCCCCCACATTAACCGACAGATCCCTGGTCTTGCCGTTGCGCCAGATCTCTACCCTGGCGGTCGAACCGGGAGTGATATCAGCGACCATGGACGGGAGATCATTGGAACTGGCAACATCCCTGCCATTGAACTTGAGGATCACGTCTCCCGGTTCAATACCGGCCTTTTCAGCCGGGCTTCCCTTTTCGACAGAACTCACCAATGCACCGGCAGTCTTGTCCAGGCCAAAAGACCGGGCCAAATCCTGATTGATTCCCTGAATCATCACGCCGAGCCGACCCCGACTCACCCTGCCATGATCAATCAGTTGTCTTTCCACCTTCATCGCCACATCGATCGGGATAGAAAATGAAAGGCCCTGATATCCGCCACTCTGGGTATATATCTGGGAATTGATACCGATCACCTCCCCGTTCAGGTTGAACAGTGGACCGCCCGAGTTGCCCGGGTTGATTGGCACATCAGTCTGCAAAAAAGGTGTGTAATTTTCATCGGGCAGAGAACGTGACTTTGCCGAAACGATACCCGCCGTTACACTGTTGTCGAACCCGTACGGCGACCCTATCGCAACCACCCATTGACCCACGCGTACGTTTTGAGGATCGCCGATTTTGACAGTCGGCAATCCCTTGGCGTCTATCTTCAGCACCGCAACATCGGAAGGTTTGTCTATGCCGATGACTTTTGCCTTGAACTCTCTTTTGTCGGTGAGCTTGACAACCACTTCATCCGCATCCGCCACCACATGTGCATTGGTAAGGATCACGCCATCGGAGCTGACGATAAAGCCTGAACCGAGACCATGGACGGGTACGCTGTTTTGAGGTGCAGGAACCTGAAAGTGGTGGAAAAATTGATAGAAGGGATCATTCGGATCCATTTGCGGCAATCCTTGGCCTCCGGGATATCCGGTTTTTTCCGTACCCGAGACACTGATATTGACCACCGCGGGGCCTTGCTGCGCGGCGATTGATTCAAAATCCGGCAGCACAGGTTGCGCTGATCGACTCGCTGCCGGAGCTACGGCTGTGGGAGTATTCGTGCCGGCGAGAGCCTCATTGACGGGAGAAATTTTCGGATAGACATAACTTCCCGTCATGGCCGCAGCGACGACCAGAACAAAAACACCATACCCGGCATACTTCGGCAAAAATTTCGATTTCATTTTTCCTACTCCTCGATATCAGCAAAAATCATGACAACCGCTCATCACGGAGAAAATCTCAAGCGCATGACTGATGCCAATTGGTTGCCTGCAGGACGGAGAAGTTCGGGAGAAATTGAAACAAATTGTTACCCGGCACCGAAAAGTCTCGCCCCGGAACCGGTTGTCTGATCCGGTCCGCAAACGATATTGGCGAATTACGGCCGGCTGCGTACCAGGGTATCCAGCACAATGCCGGCAAATACCGCCGCGCCAAGCCAGTTGTTATGCAGAAACGCCTTGAAACATTGTTCGCGTTGTCGCGTGCGAATCAGCGTGTAATGATAAACAGCTATTCCTGCCGCCGCCATCAATCCCGCATAATATATCCAGCCTGAACTCGTCATCTGTCCGGCCAATCCAAGCAGCGCGAGCGTGACCGCATAGCATCCCATTACCGCAACCACATCGTACTTGCCGAACAGCAATGCCGCGGAGTGAATGCCGAGATGGATGTCGTCGTCGCGGTCCACCATCGCGTATTCCGTGTCGTAGGCTATCGCCCAGAATACATTCGCGACCAGCAACAGCCACGCCACCGCCGGCACGCTGCCGAGCTGTGCGGCAAATGCCATCGGGATGCCGAAGCCGAACGCGATGCCGAGATAGGCTTGCGGAATCGCGAGAAAACGTTTGGTAAAAGGGTAACTGGCGGCGAGGAACACCGCCGGAAATGACAGCAACAGCGTCAGATTATTCAGCGGCAGAATCAACACAAAGGCAAACAGCGAGAGGCACACTCCCACCCAGACTGCCTCTCCAGGCGAGATGCGCCCGCTGGTGACAGGACGTTCACTGGTCCGCTTCACATACCTGTCGAAATCGCGATCGGCATAATCGTTGAACGCGCATCCGGCAGAGCGCATCAGTACCGTGCCCAGCAAAAAAATCAGCACGATGTGACCTGCCGGATGTCCCGCACCGGCGATCCATACACCCCACAGGGTCGGCCACAGCAGTAGCAGGATACCGATGGGACGGTTCAAGCGGGTGAGTTGCAGGTATAGCGATAATCGTTGGGCAAGAGTCATGGCTTTAATCAATATTGAATTTTATCAACCGATCTGTCATGTCGAAAAAGCGGGGTATGCTCATGGCCAACATGATACTGGATTACCCGGCTCAGACCTGTTTCAAGCAGGATAGCCAACCACCACCTTCGAATTAAAACCGTTGCTGCGGCAACAGATATTTCCATTGTCCGGCTGGCAGTTTTCCCATCGACACTCGCCCGATGCGAATGCGTTTCATCGCCAGCACTTGCAACCCGACGCGCTGGCACATGTGTGCGATCTGCCCGGGTTGTACACCCTTGAGTGCGAAGCGCAGCCGGGTTTCGTTTTGCCAGCTGACCTTGATCGGGGGCAATGCGCGTCCGTTGAACGTAATTCCATGGTTGAGCAGTTTTAGTCCGTCCGGGCCCAGCCCGCCCGCGACTTCGACGATGTATTCCTGTTCCAGTGAAGAGGCATCTTCAGCGAGCTTGCGCGCCGCGCGCCAGTCCTGGGTGAATAACACCATCCCGCTGGCATTTCTTTCCAGCAGTATGTGCTGCGTGAGCCTGAGAAAGTGTTGCTTGAGCATGTGTATGCCGGAGGTATCGTCCTCCGCGCGAGTTTCGGCGCGTATCAGTTGCAATGAGGCACTGGGATTAACGGCTGTGCCGGACGGCTGGTGCAGTATGATAGTCGCTGGTTCCAGCGGTGTGAGCGTGGCTTCGGAGTGGAGCTCGATCTGTTGCTCCGACACCATGAACTGCGGCTCTTCCACCACCTGTCCATCCACACTCACCCAACCACCCGCGATATATAGCTCGGCCTCGCGGCGGGAGCAGGGCAGTGTTGCGGCAAGGTGTTTTGCCAGACGTACGGGGGTGGTCATAACAGGTGCACCGGAACTGGCGGAGGCGCATTGTAATCGCTAAGTCTGTGCCGCATGGTTTCATGCATCACTACTATAAGCAGCACAGTCTTTTCAGGTCTGCAGGCCGCGCCAACGAATTTACATCCGGTGACCCGGGCAGTGCAAACCCGCAAGGGTGGCGATCATCTGTAAAATGCGGGCATGGATACAAATAAAAAATCGGCAATCCGCCCCGCTTTGGAAGGCATCACGCTGGAGACAATAGTCACGCAGCTTTCCGAGCGCATCGGCTGGGACGCAATGGCTGCAGCGGTGCCGATACGCTGCTTTACGCATGACCCCAGCATCAAATCCAGCTTGAAGTTTCTGCGCAGAACCCCCTGGGCGCGCACCAGAGTGGAGGAGTTGTATCTGGACCGAATCAACCGTTAGAACCGGACAGTGCCGGAACCCGATCGATTATGGGTGCATCAGATTGAGCTGTTTGGCGATGATGTCATGGTTCAGCCAGAGTACCGGCCCGGCAGGATCTGATGTTTCATGGAACATCAGCGGCCCGGTTCCTTCCAGCACCAGTGCGCTCAGGATGTCGGTAACGAGTGCCTTGCGGTCCTTGTGCATCTGGGTGATTTCTTCCGAAGTGCCTATCATCAAATCTGCCAGCTCTGCGGAGTTATCCATCGGCCATGCCTCAAAATCCCTGAACTTCTTCATCACGCTGCTTGCGTTGTAGTCGGTGATTTTTTTCAGCAGATTATCCAGCGCATGCCCGTCCTGAAATAATGCTCGGCAGGCCTGCCATTGAGCTTCCGCCCAGGCGCCGCCGTTTTCCTTTTTCAAAGCCTTGAGCAACGGGAACAGCGAGAGTTCGACGCCGACAAAGATATCCGAAGAATTGGTGCGTATCTCCGGACAGTTATACACCGTGGCCTTGATGCCCTTCGTCCAGGCTGTTTCGGCAACGCGTTCCAGGCCCATCTTGGCAGGGCCTTGCGAGTAATTGGTGTAGGTCTGCCATTCGTAATGGCCATCCGTCAGTATTTCGGTGCCGTGATAGCCATAGGCGGTGTAACGAACCTGGCCGCCGGTCTTTTCTATCCGTGCGCGAATCGCTGCGCTGCCGTCGATCAGATGCTGCAGGGTATTTGCGGTTACTTCGTCGAAGTTCATCAGAATCAGCTTGCCCAGGTCGCTGTCAAACAGCGCGCGCGAGGACAAAAAGCGTTCGCCGCGTCCCTTGTAGATGCGGTTGGCAATCGCAAGGAACACCTTTACCTTGGGAATGCCGCCTGCCATGGTGTGGGCGAAGAAGACATTACTGCCGTCCGGGATCATGCCGTCGATCTCCGCCATCACTCTGGCCGCGGAATCCTTGAAACGCTTTACGCCGACTTCGCGGCATTTATCGATGTGTTTCCAGTCGAGCTTGTCGTCCTGCCAGCTCTTGAGTGTCATGTCGGCCAGCATATCGGTCGGGGTGGGTTGGCCGGGCGGGGCATCCAGGTCGAATCCGGCCATCAGTGGCACGTTGATGATACGTCCGCCCAGATTGGACTCGGCTGTGGCCAGTTCTTCATCAGTCAGCGGACGCAATGCATTGTTCTCGTCGCGGCGGCCGACGGTGATACCGATGATTGTCATGCCCGCCTTGCGCGCTTCGTTGATCAGGCCGTTGGCGTAACCGCGGCCGAACAACTCGCCGAACAACACAAAGACATCGCCTTTGCGGAAGATATTGGTCTGCGGAATATCTCTTAACGGAATGGGTGCGATCATGAAAACTGACTCCTGTGTGGCGTATACCGCGGATTGTAATTTGATTTGATGCAGGCATCCTAATAATCTTGGGCAGATCACAGATTTGTAGCGGAATCACGCGCATTTGAAAATTGTTTCAAAAAGTGGGTACGGTGAACTTTTATATCGAAACAGAATCGTATTGGCGTAAATACAACTTCAAGCCGGGCCATCTGGAACAGTCGTGCAGCCATATTGTGCGCCGGCATCCGGGTTTCAATCATCGGGTAGCGATTAACCCGACTTTCACCGTATCTTTGGTTCGTGCATTTTGCCGTAACCAGACATTAAATTCAGGAGCAAGCATGAAAAAACTGAGAATACTCCCGGGGGCTGCAGGTGTTATCGCTTTGACAGCGGCAATAGGCTTCATCGATGGGGAACGTAAAATCGACACCGGGAATTATTCCAGGGACAGGATTACGCTGGTCAGCTCGCAAACCGATGTCGCTGCTGTTGGTGTTGCATCCGGCAACCGGCTTGTTATCAATCCGGACAACCCCGCCTATCTGGTGGAAATCAAGCGCGGCGATGTGCCCTCCGGAATACTGATCGATGCGGTTACCGGGCAAGTATTGTTGTCATAAATGGCCTTTCTGCACACGCTGTGCAATATTATTGATCCGGCACACTTTATCCATCAATCCGTTCGCATTGAGCCTGTCGGAATGTGTACGGACTCATGTGCTTCGACAGGCCCGGCACGAACCGAGGTTGGCTTAATCCGTGCCGGACCGATATCCTGTATGTCCATTGGAACCGATCATGACCACCGCAGGAGCCCGATTTAACCAGCCACTTAGCCATCGTTTTTTGAGGGGTTAGTGGAATGGCTATGCAAGGCCATCGGGCGATTGATTCTCACACCAATCGCGCAGCAAGCTGCGCTCCTACGCTTGATCCGGCATACTTTCTGCCGGCTTCATACCGGGTCGTTCAACCGCAGAATTCCCGGCAAAAATACCTCCGTAACCAGCAACGGTGCGCCATGCAAGTGGAACAACGAACGACGCGCCCACAGCCTGTGCGGCGGGTCGATCAGCACCCCGGCGGCACGACGATACAAGGGGTGCATGTTACGCAACGCGCGGTAATGCAACGGGTCGCGCTCCACCTGCGGATGCGCGAACAGCAACGCGCCGAGCGGTTTGTTTTCCAAAGCGCGCACTTCAGACCACACACCGCGCAGATGCCCTGCGGCCAGTGCGCTGTGTGCGAACACGACCGGCTGGCCATCGGCATACAGGAACACCTCGCGCGACCATGCAAGCTGGTGCGGAGCTATGTCAAGCAGCGCGGATTCGTCCAGCGCGATGCGGGCCAGTCCGCTACGCAAATTGCGAACCTCGAAGTTCGCGCAGCGTTGCTGAATACGTCGTGTCAACGAACCCCGGTCGCGCAACCAGGGCGCGAGTCCGGCTTCGCAACCCAGCCCCGCGCCGTGCCAAAATTTATCTTTGGCGCGCTCAGACATGCAGGAAATCGTGCTTGTTGGCCATCCAGCGTTGCAGATGTGCCTGTGCCGCTTCGGGAAAATCGCGCAGCAACTCGTCGGCGACTTGCCGCGCCTGGTTCAACAGATCTTCGTCCTCGCTGATGTCGGCGAAGCGCAGCATCGCGATGCCGCTTTGCCGCGCGCCGAGCAACTCGCCCGGGCCGCGCAATTGCAAATCATGTTGCGCAATGGCAAAGCCGTCGGTACTTTCATAGATAATTTTCAGGCGCGCCCTTGCCAGCTCCGAAAGCGGTTGCTGAAACAGCAGTATGCACAGGCTTTGCGCCGCGCCACGCCCCACCCTGCCGCGCAATTGGTGCAGTTGTGCCAGCCCCATGCGCTCGGCATGATCGATCACCATCAGGCTGGCGTTGGGTACATCCACGCCCACCTCGATTACCGTGGTCGCGACCAGCAATTGCAGTTCGCCGGATTTGAACGCTGCCATTACGCGCGCCTTTTCCGCATTGTCCAGCTTGCCGTGCACCAGCCCGACGCGCAATTCCGGGAAAGTCTCTGTAAGCAATTGAAACGTCTCCAGCGCTGTCTGTAATTGAAGCGTTTCCGATTCATCGATCAACGGGCATACCCAATAAGCCTGCTGCCCCGCCATGCAGGCAGCGCGCACCCGTTCGATCACCTCGTCACGGCGCTCGTCGCTGACCAGTTTGGTAATCACCGGCGTGCGCCCCGGCGGCAATTCGTCTATCACCGACACATCTAGATCGGCGTAATAGCTCATCGCCAGTGTTCTGGGTATCGGTGTTGCGCTCATCATCAGTTGATGGGGTTCGTGAAAATTTACTCCGTTCGACTCACCAGACTGTTCGCCCTGATAACCAGCGACTTGGCCGTCGTTTGTAGACGGCCTAGTCGAATGGCTAGTTGTTTCATCAGCTTGTCGAAGGGCATCAGTCTGGGCTGAGAGTGGTTCGACAAGCTCACCAGGAACGGCTTTAGAAATTTTCCCTTTGTTGCGAAGCGCCAAGCGCTGCTGCACACCGAACTTGTGCTGTTCATCCACAATCGCCAGACCAAGCTTATGGAAGCCGATCTTCTCCTGAAACAAGGCATGGGTACCGATGGCAAGAGGTGTTTTGCCGGAAGCGATTTGTTCTGCGGCAAGCAGTTTTTCTTTTTTCTTCAAACTGCCCGACAGCCACACCGGCACAATGCCGAGCGGCGCCAGCCAGTCGAGCAGCTTGAGGTAATGCTGCTCGGCAAGTATCTCGGTGGGTGCCATCAGCGCGACCTGGTAACCGTTTTCAATCGCCTGCAAGGCTGCCAGTGCGGCCACGATAGTCTTGCCGCTGCCGACATCGCCAAGCAGCAGGCGCTGCATCGGGTGCGGCTGCGCGAGGTCAAGGCTGATCTCGGCAAAGGTGCGTTGTTGCGCCCTGGTCAGCGCGAACGGCAGGGCCTTGGTCAGGCGCGCGGTGAGCTTGCCGTGCGCGGCCAATCCGGGCGCGATACGCTTGCCGCGTTCACGGTGATGTACGCGCATTGACAGTTGTTGCGCGAGCAGCTCGTCGAATTTGATCCGCCGCCAGGCTGCATGGCTGCGTTCTTCCAATGAATTTGCCGGTGTCTCAGGTGAAGGGCAGTGCAGCAAACGGATGCTGTCGGCGAAGCCGGCCAGTTCAAGTTTTTGCAACAGCGCATCCGGCAGGGTATCGGGTAGCGGCAGCGTCTCCAGCGCATTGACGATCAGCTTGCGCAATACCGGTTGCGCAAGCCCGGCCGTGGTCGGGTAAACCGGCGTGAGACTTTGCTGCAACGGCGTGTCGTCATCTACCGCACGGCATTTCGGGTGCACCATTTCCATACCGTAATAACCCATGCGCACCTCGCCGATGGCGCGTATCTGTTTGCCGACCGCGAGTTGCTTTTGCTGGCTGGGGTAGAAATTCAGAAAGCGCAGATACAACTCGTCGCCGTTGTCCTGCAAACGGCATACCAGAGTGCGGCGCGGACGATAAGCGACTTCGCTGTGGGTGATGACGCCCTGTACCTGCACCGTTTCACCGGCTTGAACTGTGGCAATCGGTGCAAGATGAGTTTCGTCCTCGTAGCGCAACGGCAGATGCAACAGCAGATCAGCGCGGTGATGGATGCCGAGCCTGGCGAGCTTTGCCAGCGTGGCGGGGGAAATTTTTGCGTGAGCGTTCAATTCACAAGTTTTACAATATTTGTTGGAAACATGAATGCTACTTTTTGATTGACGTAGGAAGTACTGTGGGTAAAAGAAACGCTTTGCGTGCGCCTCCAGAAATTCAAAGTTCTAAGTGAGACAAGGCGCGAAATAAATTTTAGTGCGCCGCATATTATTAATATGTAAGCGACAAAATTTATTGAGCAACGCCGTATCACGACGAAATTTGGATTTATGGAGGTGCACCTAATCCTGGACGACCAGCACGCCATCCATCTCCACCAGCGCGCCATGCGGCAACTCTGCCACGCCCACTGAGGCGCGGGCCGGATAGGGCTGGCGAAAGTAGCCGGACATAATCTCGTTCACCTTGGCTGAATCTTTAAGGTCGGTGAGATACACGTTGAGTTTCACCAGATCGTTGAAACTGCTGTCGGCCGCACTCGCCACCGAGCGCAAATTCTGGAACACGCGATGGATCTGATCTTCAATACCCTCAGCCATCTGCATGGTGATCGGGTCCAGCCCGATCTGGCCGGACAGGTAGACCGTATCGTTGACGCACACTGCCTGCGAATAGGTGCCGATCGCGGCGGGCGCATCGGGGGTTTGGATGATCCTTCTGTTTGCCATGGCGCACTCCTTCAAATGGGTCCGCGCTTTAATGGCGCGGACAGACAGATTTGCGCCCATTATAGCCGCTTAAGGGCTGGCCTTAAGTGATGACGGTGGGTTGTTCGCGTCCGGTCCGCTCGCGCAATTCGGATATCTGCGATGCAATGCCGATCAGCGTAGCCAGCAACTGTTGCGCGTCCAGGTGATGTTTGGAAACGTCGGGCTCGAAGGATTCCAGATAGATGCGCAGTGTCGCACCCCCGGTGCCGGTTCCGGAAAGGCGGAACACGATACGCGAGCCATCGGTGAAAATGATGCGCACACCCTGACCGGTGCTGACGCTGCCGTCCACCGGATCGGTATAGCTGAAGTCGTCACACATTTTGACTTGCAGCTGCCCGAACCTCGCGTCCCGCAGCGCGGAAAAACTGTCATGCAACAATTTCATCACACCATTGGCCGCATCGGCGGGAATTCCTTCGTAGTCGTGGCGCGAATACACGTTGCGCCCGAAGCGCGCCCAGTGCTCCATCAATATCGCTTCGACTGATTGCTTGCGCACCGCGAGTATGTTCAGCCAGAACAGCACCGCCCACAAACCATCTTTCTCGCGGATGTGGTCGGAGCCGGTGCCGAAGCTTTCTTCACCGCACAGGGTAACCTTGCCCGCGTCCATCAGGTTGCCGAAGAATTTCCATCCGGTCGGCGTTTCATAACAGGGAATGCCGAGTTCCTTCGCGACGCGGTCTGCCGCGGCGCTGGTCGGCATCGAGCGTGCGATACCCGCAAGTCCTTTGCGGTAGCCCGGGACCAGATGCGCGTTTGCGGCGAGTACCGCAAGGCTGTCGGACGGTGTGACAAAAAAATGATTACCCAGAATCATGTTGCGGTCACCGTCGCCGTCGGAGGCCGCACCAAAATCGGGGGCGTCATCTGCATACAGTATCTCGACTAGTTCGTGCGCGTAAGTCAGATTGGGATCGGGATGACCTCCGCCAAAATCCGGCAACGGCACCGCGTTCATCACGCTGTCCGCGGGAGCACCCAGGCGATTCATCAGTATCTCTTGTGCGTACGGGCCGGTGACCGCGTGCATTGCGTCAAACTTTATTCTGAATCCATTGTTGAACAAGGCGCGGATCGCCGCAAAATCGAACAGCGATTCCATCAACCCGGCGTAGGCTTCAACCGGATCGATCACCGACACCGTCATGCCACCGATCTGGTAATCACCGATCCGTTCCAGTTCAATATCGGCTGTGTCGGCGATGAGGTACCGGGAAACTTTTTTGCTTGCCGCGAAGATCGCTTCCGTGACCGTCTCGGTCGCGGGACCGCCGTTGCTGCCATTGTATTTGATGCCGAAATCGCCATCCGGTCCGCCCGGATTGTGGCTGGCGGACAGGATGATGCCGCCATGGGTGCGGTATTTGCGGATCAGGCAGGAGACGGCAGGTGTGGAAAGGATGCCGCCCATGCCGACCAGCACCCGCGAGAACCCGTTGGCTGCCGCCATTTTCAGAATGATCTGGATCGCCTCACGGTTAAAATATCGTCCGTCACCGCCCAGCACCAGTGTCGCTCCCTGCGGGATGGCGATGGTATCGAAAATGGACTGCACGAAATTTTCCAGGTAGCGATCCTGTTGAAAAACCGGCACGCGTTTGCGTAATCCCGAGGTGCCCGGTTTCTGATCGATAAAAGGGCTGGTTGCAACCTTGCGGATCTGCATTCTCATTCCTTTCTTAATCTGTTTATCTGCATTTCCATCTTACCATCGCCGGGCGGAAATCCTGTCTGCACAAAACCCCGAACCTGCCGGATTGAAGGTAAGCGGGACCTCTCTCCGATAGTCATGTCTGTTGACGCCCCGCCATCCGGCGATTACATTCGCTGCAACAGCCAACCACATCATCGATTCCCAGCCGATATGGACAATTTTGCAGCGCTCATTGTGGCGCTCTCACTGGTTTCCGCTTTCTCATCCGCTGCACAGGCGGTAGAGATCGCGCCTTTCACCGGCCACCGCTACGGGGGCAGCTTCCAGGATGCGAACACACTGTCCGGATTCGAGCTTGCTGATGCGACCAGCTTTGGCTTGTTGCTCGACTTTGATTCGGGGCCGGATCAGCAGATCGAGGTATTCCTGAGCCGCCAGGACACGCAACTGACCACCGCGGGAACATTCACGGGCAATCCGCTGTTCGATCTCAGCATCGACTACTACCACATCGGTGGGCTGTACCTGCTGCCGGCCGACGGGTTGATACAGCCCTTCGTATCGGGCACGATCGGCATGACCCGCATGGTTCCTAAACGTTCCGACCTCACCACAGAAAATAGGCTGTCACTCTCGCTCGGCGGCGGCGCAAAGTTTTTCTTCACCAAAAGTGTTGGATTGCGAGTCGATGTGCGTGCGATCTACACCATGCTGAATGCCGACACCGCCGTGTTCTGCTCGGGCGGATGCACCATCAAGGTTCGCAGCAACGGCTTCGTGCAGGCGGAGGCGGGCGCGGCGTTGCTGATGCGTTTTTGAACCGAATAATATCCGGCACTCGCGAATGCCCCTTCCGCCGCGGGACTATTGACGCCCTTCCGTCCCCGGGATTACATTCACGTCCGTAGCCGGCCGAAATTCTTTCGCTTTAATCTAACGGACCTTCATGTCATGAAAATAATCGCAGCCATATTCACAATACTCGCCCTGTTCCCCGCCGTTTCATCCGCATCCCAGGATGCTGATGCGATGAAAGCAAACACGCCTTCGGCAGATGCAGTCCGGACATCCGGCAGCCGCGTGTACGCGGTAAGCGGCGAAGTGTATATCTCGCGCGGAAAAAATCCCGCTCATCGCGTCGTCACAAGTGAACCTATTTCTTCCGATACGTTGATCCAGACCGACAATAACAGCACTGCCCTGCTGAAATTCGCTGACGGCCAGGTCGCCACGATGCAGTCCAATTCGATATTCAAAGTGCGGGAATACCGCTACGACCCCAAACAGCTCAGCAACAGCAGCGCCGTTTTCTCGTTGTTCCAGGGCGGAATGCGCTTCATCACCGGCCTGATCGGCAAACTCAACCATCAGGCATTCAGGCTATCGACACCGAACGCGACCATCGGAATACGCGGGACCGATTTCATGGTAGCCATGGCAGGCAATTCAATGTACAGCCAGGTACTGAAGGGAAAGATAGCCATGACCAATGCCGGTGGCGTGAAAGTTGTCGGCGCAGGTCAATCTGTTGCTGTGCCATCTTCCCGCAAGCTGGCCTCCCTGGTGGCAAAGTCTGCGATACCGGCGGGCACATTCGGCGAGCTGCTGGCAATTCCGGTCGAGCCGTCCGCAATTCCGGCGCCGGCACCTTCTCCCGCTCCTGAACCCGTTCCCGCACCTGCGGTGCCGGTTACACCAGCCGTTGCCGCAGTCCCGGTTGCTACAGCCCCCGTTCCCGCAATTCCCGCGGCCGCAGCTTCGGCTGGTATCGCGGCTGGAGCCGTGGCAGGAATGGCAGCCAGTGAGTCGGAACCAGCTCAAGCGGCACCTCCCGTTGAGGCTAAGCCTGCAGCCAGTCCGGAAAAATTGCCCGAGCCCGAGGCAACAGACCAGATGCGCAGTTACAGACGCTCCGACGTGTCATTAACCGGAAAAATCGGCACACTGGGACTGGGTGCCGAGCTGGATATCGAACTCACTCAAAGCCTGGGAGCACGTCTCGGCCTCAATTCCTTCAACAATAAATACAATGCAACCTCGGGCACGGTCAACTATGACTTCAACTTCAAGTTGCAAACGATCAGTGCATTGGCGGATTGGTACCCGTTCGATAACAGCAGTTTCCGTACCAGCGTAGGGGCGATGTACAACAACAACAAAGTCAGCCTGACCGGACAACCCACCGGTGGAACCTACACTATCAACGGCCATTTATACAGTTCGACCGAAGTCGGTTCACTGCAGGGCGAAATGTCATTCAACAAGGTTGCCCCCTATATCGGAATAGGCTGGGGGAAACCTGCACCAAATAATCAGGGCTGGGGCATGACAACCGATTTCGGCGTGCTGTACCAGGGCACCCCGAAGACCAGCCTGGTCGCCACCTGCGGCACAATTGCCGGAACGCCCAGCTGCACCACGCTGCAAAACGACGCTGCCGCGGAAAACACCAAGCTGCAGAATGACCTGAGCAATTTCAAATGGTGGCCGGTGGCTTCGGTCGGCATCTCTTACCAGTGGTAAGCGCCAATGCGGGAATGATGTACAGGCAGGAGTAATGAGGGGCGGGGAATCCCCCCCTTTTTATTTCGTCCTGCTCAGTCAGTTTTCGTGAGCAAAATTCCCCAAGCTTTTCAATTCCACAATAAAACGCGCTTCGCGCGATATCGCCAGTCTTCAAGCACTAAATCCCACCCGCTCCCGTTGGTCGCGGATAAAAGGGGCTACGCCCCTATAAAAGCGCTTGCGCGCCAAGAGCACGCGCTTCGCGAGAAAAGATAAATCAAAGTCAAACACAAAACCAAAGTCAAATTCAACAGACAAACCCATCATCAAGTGTACAAGCAATCTTTTCATTCAATAATCGCTAATATCCATAGGCGAATTCAGGAATGAAGTGCAATTTTGAGTAACACTGGTCAGGTGGGTAGGATGCGGTAGCATCCATGCCTTTTTGACCGGCCAGTCGAAATTGCAGAAATGACATACACACACCTTACCC
>JBDTCC010000025.1:0-5629 GCA_039923775.1 Gallionella sp.
CGTGGCAAGGCCGGCACAGTCGCCTCAATGCGAGCCGACACCGGTGATTATCTGGCCGCGTTACAAACCGAAGTCGCGCAAGCGAAGAAAGCTGGCGGTACGGTCACCGAGCAGGCAGCGCGTTTGAATAAATCAGCAAAGCTGAATGCATTCAAGCGGATGCAAGACTATGCGGCACTGGAACCGCAAAACGTATTGAATGCGTTGCAAGACGCCGATCGTGCACGCTAAACGTTTATTATTCGACACTATACTGGTTCTTATACATGCCGAACTTCTCATATAATATATTATGGTTTTATATATACTGTCTGTTTTTCTATTTTAGTTAGTGTTACGATAGTGTTGTCCGGTTAGGTCAGCAAGATTGTCGGACTCTATAAACGCAATACCGTGAACTAACACAAAGCCACTCCCATCAATCATCCCTTGAAATAAACGATTTGATGACTGACCGCCAGCAAGACGCCGTCAGTGCTCCAAATCTCTGCGCTCTGATCCGAGAACCCATGCCCGAAGTGCAGCGCCCGTGCAATACCCAATACCGGTGCGCAGTCTTGTGCGCTTAATTGGGCAGCGTCGGCATGGAAGTAGGTCGTCAACGCGACCGTACTGGCCGGCATCCATCTCGATTGGCGCACGAAAATGCGTGGAACAAACGCGTCGCAGATTGCTGCCAGCGATAGAAAATCAAGCGGCCGCGCGGGTTCGTCGCGCACCCACAACCGCGATTGTGATGGGTGGCTACTGGTGTTAGGTGTGCCCATGCTGCCGTCGATAAAGCGCATATCGTATCGGGCGGTCCAGGCGGCACGTTCAATGGCGGGAGCGCGTGTCAGGCTGTCAGCCGATGGTACGCTCGGAAAAATCGCATCGGTGGCGTTCCAGCTATCACGTCGAATCGCGCTGGTAACGGTCGCGAAAGCAGCCACTTGATCCGCTTGTATCAGTTCGATGATCCAGTGTTGGGTGCTACGGTTGGTGCGTACTGCTCGTGCATGAACCGAAAATGCACCATCGGCAATTGGTGCCGCATAGTGCACCGTCAGTGAAAGCGGATCGCCCAGGCGCGCTGGATGGCACATCATCGCGTTTAGTAAAGTGGCGCCAATGATGCCGCCAAATGGCCCGACCATGTTGCCGTAGGCTGGACTGGTCTGACCGTTGTAGTTGTCGTCATCATGCGGGGTCAAGGCAATCGCGGTATCGAAAATGTGTGTTGCTGAATTGGATGTTTGCATGCTGATCCTGATATTTGCTCTCAATCAAGTTTTAGGTGGGAGCTGGAAACGAAGTTTCACTTAGTCTCCAGTCCGGAAATTTGAGGCTAATTTTGCCAATCTGGAAAAACCAGTATCTCAAAAATGTGGATGATGGTAATGGTTAGTTAATTTTTGGTAAGAAGAATGTAGCTGGAAATACGTTATTGAAAGCATGAAAGTCTTGCATGAAAATAGAAGGTGATGGTCTGATAAATAATTACGAAAACCTGTTGCTGGATGCGATTTGTGTGGTTGATGTAAATGGTAATTGCTTATCTGTAACCGGAGCATGTGAGCGTATTTTCGGCTACACGCCAGCGGAGATGGCGGGCAAACAAATGCTTGACCTGGTACATCCGGAGGACCGCGCGCGAACTCTACAATCGATCGGCAGAATAATGGACGGATATCTCCAAAGTTATTTCGAGAATCGTTATATACGCAAGGACGGACAGGTCGTTTATATCAGTTGGTCTGCCTCATGGTCTGAGCAGCATCAAGTAAGAATCGGCGTAGCACGCGACATCACTCAACGAAAATTCGATGATGATGCATTGATCGCCTGTCAGATACTGGCTGAAGGCCAACCGTGCTGGCAATTGTTTGCCTCTCCAAGACGTTTGATTTCGCCCAAAGGGGTGTGTATTCCGCTTTCTGAACAGGATCACATTGTTTTGCGGGCGCTGATGGAAGGCGGTGAGTGTGTGACGCGGAGAACAATTGTTGCTGCGTTAGGCGGAGATTTCGCTGAATATGATCAACGTCGCCTGGATACTCAAATGCGTCGTCTGCGGCGTAAAGTCGAAGCGAAGTGCAATCAACCGCTACCGGTAAATACTTTGCACACGATTGGCTATCGTTTTTATGAGGCAAGCAAGGTTTGTCATTGATCGCGAGTAATTCGTGATGCCATCTCATTTTTGCTACAAATAAGTTAGATCGTGGCGAGAGGAAGTGCCGGACAGTCAGGTTCGTATCAATTAAATTACCAAGTGCAGGAAAGTAAACGCTACCAGCCTTACTGACCCAAGGTCTAAATGGGTATCCAGCACAAGATCTGAATTTTTGGAAGTCCACAACAGTAATTTCACAACGCGCAAGCTTTCGCCAGATTGCCCTGTCGAATGTTCTGAGTGCAGAAGTGCCAGCGATAAACGTTTATATCGAATCAATTGCGTTGCAAAGATGCAAACGATTTCATGCAATGTGTCTCGAATAAGCCAATTTGCTCAGGTTTGCTCATGTAATTTCCGGATAGAAACCTTTACACTCAAGGTTTCTATCCATAGGGCAAGGTGCAAATATGTTTTTTTCTGGATTCCTTTTTATCAGAAACGCACTGCTCAATATCTGTTTCTTGCTACTTGGCGCACTCGCATTCCAGATGCCGGTGCAAGCGCAAGGCATGCCAGAAATCACACCAAGTCTGAAGAAAATACTAGGTAATTTTCCGGTTGATGAGGCTAGAAGCAATTTGCAAGGGATGGTTGGTGCTCTGAAAAAAACCAGTTGCGGTAGCAAGTTTACGGGTTGTTATATGACCCAATCGGGTCCGATCCAGCTGTATTTTTTCACCAGCGGTAAAACCCAACAAACCTTTTTGGTGGTGCTGGACAAGACGCTCGCCATGCCCAAATTACTGAAGGAAAACGTGCAAAAGGTGATGGGCTCAACCAAGTTGAAATCTCCCATCATCTCCATTTCGACCACAGACTTTGATCTGGATCTGATCAACATGCCGCCGCCCCTGCAAAAGGTAGTGCGCGATAGTTACTTTAACGTCAATACTTTATCCTTCTCCAGCGGTGTGCAGCTTGCAGCGCGGGCTGATTTGGGTGGCCCCATTAAACTGACGATGGAAGCTTTTGGTGTGAAGGGTGATCAACTCACCATGCGGGCGGCCGTAGTGATGCCAATTCCGACTGATCTGACCAGTGGCGCAGGTACTGGAGCGGGCGTGGCCGATGCTGTGGCGCATGGCGACACCATAAAAAAGGCGGGCATCGATGCCACGAAGACTGAGGCCTATATCGAGTTCCAGTTTGCACCGAATGCCAAACTGTCTTTGATCTCACCGCCAATCAACCTGACAGACGCCACGTTTTTCATCAACAATGCGCTCACCTTCGGCTACAAGGGCAACGCCGCTTTCAAGAATGTCGGCGGCAAGAAAATCCTTATTCAGTTTCAGACTCCGCTTGACCCTGCAGGTGCCATGGATCTGCTCGATTTCCAATTTCGTATGGCCACTCCACCTAACTTCACCATGGAAGATGCTGCAAACGTGATGGTCGCGATGGCGAGTCCAGATCCCAGGTTGGCGAAGTATGGTGGCGGTTTCATCCGCAATATCGAATCTTTCAAAAAACCACTGTTGACGGTGCTGCAGCCACTCTCCGTGTTTCAGCTGAGAAATCCGCAGCCGGTTCCAGAATACCGGTTCGGTGACAGTAGTAAGCCTTGGCCGGATGATCCAAAATATTTCAATATGGTTTTGCTGGGACCAACCGCACAAGACGGCCCCTTCATGAAAGCAGCAGGGAACGCCACTATCCTGGGCCAAAAATTTGGCTCGATCGATGCATCCGCGGGTCTGTCTGGTGTGCATGGCAAAGCAGTTCAGGACCTCAGCGTTAAGCTTGGGCCATTGGGCAAGGTTACTATCCAAAAAATGATCGCTGAAGCGGATATTGACAAGGACACCCAAAATGTCCGGCTCAAGGGCAACTTTGGCGGTCAGGTGGTCGAGGTGATTCTGAGTGGTGCCACGTTGGCCATCAATGTTCCTGCCAATTGCGTGAATCCATTTGAAATCAAGACCAAAGTGGCAATTCAGGCAACCACCAATATTGCGGATGTATTTGAGGGTCAAGGCGGTGTAAATGTTGACCCATCCAAGATCAGCGGCTGTATCGGCAAGCAGTTAGAGGTGGCATACAACAAGATTGCTGGTGAATATAAGAATTTGAGTGGCTATACTGCTGGCGCGGCTAACGCCGAACTGAAAAAAATCTCGGACGCAGCCAACGCGACAGCCAAACAAGCGGAACAAGCAGCCAAGAAAGCAGCGGACGACGCGCAGAAGGCGACGCAAAAAGCGGCAGATGACGCAAAAAAGGCTGCAGACCAAGCGCACCAGCAATACGAGAACACCAAAAATGCCGCGCGCGATGTAGCAAACAAAGCTTCAGGTGCTGCCAACAAGGCATTCAATGATGCCGGCAACGCTTTCAAGAAACTTGGTAAGAAGAAACACAAACACAAGAAAGGGCCTGATCCGAAATTTGCAGCATCAGTGTTTGATTGGGATTACTACTACGACCAGGCACCGGATGTCGTGATGGCGAAGATGGATCTGGCAACGCATTGGCGTGACAACGGATTCAAGGAAGGCCGTCAGGGCAGTCCCGAATTCAATGCCAGAGACTATCTCAATCGCTACCCGGATCTGCAGCAGCTTTGTCGCGGTGATTTGAATTGCGCACTTCAGCATTGGCTGGATCATGGAATCGCCGAGGGTCGTCAGGGCAGTTCTGATTTCAGTGTCAAGAGTTACCTGGCTCGTTATCCCGATCTGCAGCAGGCATTCGGCAAGGATAATTATCCGGATGCGCTAGACCATTGGCTGAATAATGGTGAAGACGAAGGGCGCAATGGCCACCCTTGACTATAGATCGGCAAAATCGATGCCTGGTGTGGACAGCGCTAGTACCTGGAGCGGTACGAAACTTGCGGGGCGCACTCAAGCAAAAGGCTGTGCTGTATGACGGGGCAGGTCGGTACTTTCTTTAGTCAGCTTGTCTTTTCAGCGACGGCACCGCGCTAAACTTCGGGCGTTCCCGGCCTTGTGATCGCGAGGCCGTGGACGATTCAAACTTCACAGAAATGCTCATTTGATCCGGTCTTTACTAATGAAAAAATTCACTAACACTATTCGCCTTGGTAAAGCCTCTCTGGCAATCGCGGCCGCTCTCTCTCTCTGTTTCGTGCCATGTACCTGGGCAGGTGAACCAGCACCTTCGTTCGTCGAGATGGTGAAAAATCTGCCGCTAATACCGGCGGGTGCCTCCGATTCAGCTGTGCTGACCAAAGTTGGCGCAGCGGTCAACTTTATCAAGCAGCTCAAGTTACAAGAGGCGCAGCTGACTATCAATGAAGCGCTGCAACTGGACCCACGCAACTCGCAATTGCATTTTTTGAATGGATTCGTCTACCACTTGCAGGCCAGAATGGGAGACACACAAAAAAGTGAACTGGCACTGGAGGGATACCAGCAGGCGTTACGGATAGACTCAAGTAACTGGATAGCTGAAGAATTTTTGGGTATGGCGTACCTGGACCTAAAGCAGTTTCAGCGCGCCAAACTG
>JBDTCC010000026.1:0-3321 GCA_039923775.1 Gallionella sp.
TAATCGGTACCACGCGCATTGACCACTTGGCCCAAGGTCGCCAGTCGCTGGTTGATTAAGCTATTAACGCGCGGTACTGCCTGGGCTGCCTGACCGCTAGTCAACTGCTCGGTCAGACGGTAGGTCAACATCCGCAGCGAGCCAGAGTCGTTGATTGCTTTCGCCTTGCCAACACTGTTTTCGGCAACAAAACTCGACAGCAGGATCGAAAAAATTGCCAGTACCGTAATGGTGCCGATTGCCAAACCGACGCGTAGTGCCAGCGATTCGCGCCATGGGGTTGTCAAAACCGTCATAAAGTCTCCCGACTTCGGATGTCTTTCGGGTTTGTGAAAGTGCAGTGAAACAGCCATGAACGCGGCCATTGAAATTGGGGTTGCACCGGGACTCTGGCCACCAAGTTATGAGCTGCCAAGCGCCACTACCTCCAATGCGCAAGATTCGCTGCGCGCCATAGTAATTCTGTTGCTAACGATTATAAAGCATTGATTTTCAATACTTTTAATTTTTGACGACTACCTATTTAGAGGTAGATGGAGGTACTTGACCACGCTGGACAAGGCTATCTACTGATCGCGTCCGCTCCTATCATGCAGCAGTCGTTACGTCTCTGGCCCAATCAGATTTTTCCACCCGGTAAATTTATGCTTAATCGTCAACAGTTTTCGGTTATCGCCATGAGCACGATCGCATTTACGATTTGCTTTGCGATCTGGATGATGTTTGCGGTGATCGGAATTCCGCTCCAGGACAAACTGGATTTGAATTCCACCCAATTTGGCCTGCTGATTGCGACCCCGGTGCTGACCGGCTCACTGATCCGTTTGCCACTGGGAATCTGGACTGACCGCTTCGGTGGACGCATTGTTTTCTTTTTGCTGATGATCGCCTGCGTGCCAGCGGTCTGGCTGATCAGTGACGCAACCAAATACTGGCAACTGCTGACGCTGGGTGCGTTGGCTGGACTGAGCGGCGGCTCCTTCTCGGTCGGCGTGGCCTATGTTGCGCGCTGGACAGACAAAAAGAACCAGGGCCTAGCGATGGGAATCTTCGGCGCTGGCAACGCCGGTTCGGCACTAACCAAGCTCGTCGCGCCGAGCATCGTGGTGGCGTTTGGCTGGGCCATGGTGCCAAAGGTGTATGCACTGGCCTTGTTGGTCACTGCGCTGCTGTTCTGGTTGTTTACTTTCACCAATCCGGCGCATCAATCGGCCGGTCATATCTCACTACGCCAGCAACTGCAGACCTTGCGCGATCCACGAGTGTGGCGATATTGCCAGTATTACTCGATTGTATTTGGCGGCTATGTTGCGCTGGCTCTGTGGATGACGCACTACTACATCGGTGAATATGGTTTCAGCCTGCAAAACGCTGCCTTGCTGGCGGCCTGCTTCTCGTTGCCGGGGGGCATCTTGCGTGCAATTGGTGGCTGGTTTTCTGATAAATACGGCCCGCATACGGTGACTTGGTGGGTGTTGTGGGTGTCATGGATTTGCCTGTTCATCTTGTCGTATCCGCAGACTGAATTCGTGATTCAGACCGTAACCGGACCGACCAGTTTTCACCTTGGCTTAAGTCCTTGGATTTTTACCACACTGCTATTTGTGATGGGAGTTGCTTGGGCCTTCGGCAAGGCTTCGGTATTCAAATACATCGCCAACGATTTTCCGGACAACATCGGTGCTGTGTCCGGCATTGTCGGCCTGGTTGGTGGTTTAGGCGGGTTCGTGCTGCCAATCCTGTTCGGCGCGCTGGCTGACTTGACCGGGATACGCTCTTCGGCCTTCATGCTGTTGTACGGGATCACCTGGGTTTCCCTGATTTGGATGTACTTCACCGAAGTGCGGCGCACTCCGGTTATGGCGTGAGGCACAACGTGTTGCTCCATCATTCAACCACAGGGAAATTTTTCCATGGCAACTAACACCAAGCAGAGCGGCCGTCTACTGAAAATCTGGACACCGGAAGACCAGGCTTTCTGGCAGCGCGAAGGGCAGGCGGTCGCTACTCTAAACCTATGGATTTCGGCGCCGGCGTTGTTTCTGGCGTTCGCTATTTGGCAACTGTTTTCGGTGATTGCGGTGCAATTGCCACAGCTCGGTTTTCAATACACTCAGGATCAGTTGTTTCTGCTGACTGCAGCACCGTCGTTGACTGGCGCCACCTTGCGTATTTTCTATTCGTTCGTAGTGCCGATATTCGGTGGTCGCCGCTGGACTGCGATCTCGACCGCCTCGTTGTTGATACCGGCAATCGGTATTGGCATCGCAGTTCAAAATCCGGCGACACCGTACTGGATGATGCTGACGCTAGCCTTGCTGTGCGGTTTCGGTAGTGGCAATTTTTCATCGTCGATGGCCAACATCAGTTTTTTCTTTCCCAAGGAGCGCAAGGGTTCAGCGCTCGGCGTGAATGCCGGCCTTGGCAACCTGGGCGTGTCATCGCTGCAGTTTCTGGCGCCATTGGTTGTCGTGATCGGCATCTTTGGCCCGCTGGCTGGGGCACCGCGCGTGGTCACTAACCTGAACGGCGACACGGTACATTTCTGGGCGCAAAACGTCGCGTTTATCTGGGTTCCATTCATTATCCTGTTCACGCTGGCGGCCTGGTTCTTCATGAATGACATCAGCGATGCACGCGCCTCGTTTAAGGAACAGGCGGTGATTTTCAAGCGCAAGCATAACTGGTTGATGTGTTGGCTGTACCTGGGTACTTTTGGCTCGTTCATTGGCTATTCAGCCGGTTTTCCGCTGTTGATTAAGTCACAGTTTCCACATGTAAATGCATTGCAATATGCCTGGCTTGGCCCTTTCTTGGGTGCGTTGGCACGGCCATTCGGCGGTTGGTTAGCGGATCAGATGGGTGGTGCGCGCGTAACGTTTTGGGTATTTTTAGCTATGACGTTGACGGTGCCAGGCGTGTTGTATTTTCTGCCAAGCGGTGCCAGTGGCGGGAGCTTTGCCGGTTTTCTGTTGTTGTTTCTACTGCTGTTTTTGGCTAGTGGTATTGGCAACGGCTCGACCTTTCGCATGATCCCGGTCATCTTCATGACCCAGCACATGCGGCAAGCACAGGGTAAGAGTGCGGTCGCGCAGGATCAGGCCATTAAGGCCGCGAATATGGAATCAGCCGCCGTGATCGGATTCACTGCTGCAATGGCGGCCTACGGTGGTTTTTTCATTCCCAAGAGCTTTGGTACTTCGGCAGCCCTAACCGGTGGACCGCAGGCCGCGCTGTACGCTTTTGTGGTGTTTTACATATCCTGTCTAGCGCTGACCTGGTGGTGCTATGCCCGCAAGAATGCGCCGATGCCATGCTGAA
>JBDTCC010000027.1:0-9918 GCA_039923775.1 Gallionella sp.
TGATTTTCGCTTTGCTGAACACTCGCCCTGAACCGCCAAACTCAACAAAACCTTCAGCCAGGAGTTCTGCCACTTGCTCGGACTTGCGAACACTGGGTTGAAGCAAACTTAGTTCAGGCTTTTGCAACAGCATTTTGGCGGACATTTGTTGGTTCATGCGAGCTCTAACGCTGGAGTTAGATTGCCCCTGACAAGCCAAACTTTGCCAAACACAATTTTGCAGCTTCTTGGTATGCAGCGGAATAGGAAGCGGGTTGCTCGAAAACTAGCGCTTTGTTTTCGAGGAGAAAGCGAACCATGTTACTCAAGCCGAACATTTCTTGGCTATCTTTCCCTCGTGGCACATTGGCTTTGGCGTAACTCTCTGGTGCAATCAGGCGAGCCAATAAGCCAAGCTCATACGTTTCGCCGCATGCATTGCGGAGCGAGATAGATAGGCCGGGATAGTGAGGCTCACTTGCAACATGCAATGTGTGAGTGGCATTTGAGAAGGTGGCACCATAGTCCCGGTCTTCGAGTAGTAACAGCCCCAACGAAGCAAGCTGCGACTCAACTTCTTTTATGGCGACACCGGCAGCTCCAATCATTGAATAGCTCCAACTCTTGAATGTGATGTTAGGGATTATTTCCATATTGCCCGCGAACTTTCACCCTATCTTCTTTAACCCACCCCATGAAGTCATCACCACCCTTCGCGATATACATTACTTCAGCCCAGCCTTCAAATGTCTGATACAAAGTTAGCGCATCACCTTTTACAACAAATACACCCTTCATTTGGCACTGTACATTAGGTGCGGAATAAAAATATAACCTGCCATTTCCAATCACTACAGCTTCAAGCGGTGGTCTGAAATTATTTTCAGGGCCACCTGAAATTTCGGCGATTTTTTTGCATGCAGTTTCACCGGCAAAACTCACGCTGCAAAACATACTCAAAAGTACTATAGAAATTAAACGAAACATAATTTCCAAAATAGTTATTAGACTGACACACAGGTCAGTATTATTAAAAATAGTGAAGCGTGCATATTATTGATAACCACCTGATTTATCAGAAACTGGGCCAGTTCCCCTGTCCGCATATTAATAATATTAGAGGGCAGGCGCTAGTGGCTGCTTGTGCGACATGGCCGTTGACTATAAGCAGTGCTGCTTTGTTGGTTTTATTCATGCATCGATCTGTTGGGCTTGGGATTATTCCCGGCATTCAATATCCCAATGCCCTTGCACCCTGGTAGAACGCGAAGCTCACCAGCCAGGCCAGTCCCAGCGACCAGACCAGCGACAGTACGGTGAAACTGGTCTGTTTGGATTCGCTTTGCAGCGTGGCGACCGTGGCGAGGCAGGGTGTGTAGAGCAGGGTGAACAACATGAAACTGTAGGCCTGCACCCAGTCGAGCTGGTGGCCCAGCACGCCGCTGAGAGCAGCGCCGCTCAGGCCGTAGATCACCGCGAGCGCGCCGATCACGATCTCCTTGGCAATGAAGCCGAAGATCAGCGCGATGGTGAGTTGCTCGTTGATGCCGATCGGGGCAAAGAACGGTTGCAGTGCGCCGCCTATCATGCCGGCGAACGTGTCATGACTGGCGGGGACGGCGGAGAGCGGCAGGTGGGTGAGCAGCCACACCATCACCACGCCGGCAACGATGAACTTGGTGGCGCGGCGCAGGAAGTGGCGCACTTCCACCCAGCCGCGCAGCGCCATCTGGCGCAGGGTGGGGAAGCGGTAGGGCGGCAGTTCCAGCACGAAGGGTTCGGTATTCCTGAAGCGGTACTTGAAGATCAGCGCGGTGAGTATTGCGGTGGCAAAGCTGAACAGGTACAGGCTGAACAGCACGACCGGTGCGGCGCTGGCCGAGAACAGCGCGGCGGTGAAGAAGATGAATACCTGCAGGCGTGCCGAGCACAGCGAGAACGGGATCACCAGCATGGTGAGCAAACGCATTGCGCGCGAGCGCATCACCCGCGTGCCCATCAGCGCGGGCACATTGCAGCCGAAGCCCATCAGCAGCATCACGAAGCCGCGTCCGTCCAGCCCGAGGCGCGCCATTAGTGCATCCATCAGGAATGCGGCGCGCGACAGGTATCCGCTGTCTTCGATCATGGCCATGAATAAAAAGAACAGCACGATGATGGGCACGAACGCCGCGACGGTGGCCACGCCGTTATAGATGCCGTCCAGCAACAATCCCTGAATCACATGCGGCAGGCCGTCCAGCAATGGTGCCAGCGCGATTTCGCGCAGCCAGGTGAATGCCGCGGCGACACCGGTTTGTATCGGCTGGCCGAAGATGAATATGCCCTGGAACAGCAAATACATCACCGCGAAAAAGATCGGCAGCCCCAGCCAGGGGTGGAGCAACACGCTGTCCAGCCTTTCCGTGAGGTTGTCGGACATTTGCGCGGGGATTTGCACGGTGTGTTTGAGCACACGCGCCATTTCTGTTTCGATATGCGCATCCTGTGCGAGCTGGCTGCGCAGATGTTCCGCCATGCCGGGAGTGGGGTAACGCAGTGCCCTGGTGATGGCCTGCAGCGCTTCGGGATAGCCGCTTCCGTATTTCGCGCTGAGCAGAAAGATCGGTATTTCCAACAGCGCGGACATCTTTTCTGCATCGACGCTGATGCCGAATTTCCTGGCTTCATCCGCCATGTTGAGTATCACCACGATGTTCAAGTCGAGTTTTATGAGCTGCAGCATCAGGCTCATCTGGCGTTCGATCTGTGTGGTGTTGAGGATGATCAGCGCGAGGTCGGGTACATTGTCGTGCAGGAAGTGGCGCACCACCTGTTCGTCGTCGGAAAAACCGTGCAGGTCGTAGATGCCGGGCAGGTCGATGATTTCCACCATGTCTTCGCCGAGCAGTATCTTGCCGCTGAGCAGCTCGACGGTGATGCCCGGCCAGTTGCCGACACGGGCCGCGCCGCCGGTCATACGGTTGAACAGTGTCGATTTGCCGGTATTGGGCATGCCCAATAAGGCGATGCGTTTCATTCTGGATTGCCCATTGGATTATTCGTGCTTTGTCCGAAAAACTTTTGGCCGGACACGGGTAGGAGCCCGACTTGTCGGGCGATCCGGCGCCATCGCGCAACAAGTTGCGCTCCTGCAACGGCGTTTCATCCCCGGTGGATCATCTCGATTCATAATTTTGCTACCTTGATTTTTGCTGCCTCTATGCGCCGCAACATGACGTCAGTGGTGCCGACGCGTACTTGCAGGGGCCCGGAGAAGCTGGCTTTGCGTATCATCTCGATTTGCTTTCCGGTGCGAAAACCCAATGCCAGCAGGCGCAGATGCAGCGCTTCCTCGGCATGTACCGAGAGTATGGTGGCGGTGTCACCGGGATGCAGCGCGGCAAGGGTTGTTGCGGACATAGGGGTGGCGAATTCAAGAGTGGGGGCATTATTTCACTTCGTGTCACTTTTGTCGCCTAGGCCGTAGGGAGCGGTCGCAAATTACGGTAGAATACTCTTTTTATTTTTGGGCAAGCCCACAACAAATGATCGAGGGAAAAATGATCAAAGGCAGTATTGTTGCAATCGTCACCCCGATGCAGGAAGACGGCAGTCTCGACATGCCGTCATTCCGCGCGTTGATCGATTTTCACATCGAGCAGGGTACGGATGGCATCGTGGTAGTTGGCACGACAGGTGAGTCACCGACCGTCGATATTGAAGAACATGAGTTGCTGATCGCCGAAGCGGTGAAACACGCCGCCAAGCGCATTTGCATCATCGCCGGGACCGGTGCGAATTCGACCAGGGAAGCAATCGAACTGGCCGCCTTTTCGAAAAAGGTCGGCGCGGACGCTTCGCTGTCGGTGGTTCCCTATTACAACAAACCGACACAGGAAGGTCTGTATCTGCATTTCAAGGCCATTGCCGAGGCAGTGGATATGCCGCACATCCTTTACAACGTGCCGGGGCGCACAGTGGCCGACATGAACAACGATACGGTGCTGCGCCTGGCGCAGATTCCCAACATCGTCGGTATCAAGGACGCGACCGGCAACATCGAGCGTGGCAGTGACCTGTTGCAACGTACACCGGAAGATTTTGCGGTGTATAGCGGCGACGATGCCAGCACGCTGGCGATGCTTTTGCTCGGTGCGCATGGCGCGATCTCGGTGACTGCAAACGTTGCGCCAAAGTTGATGCACGAGATGTGTATCGCCGCAATGAACGGCGAAGTTGCCAGGGCGCGCGAGATTAATTTCCAGCTGCTCGGCCTGCACCGCAAGCTGTTTGTCGAAGCCAACCCGATACCGGTCAAGTGGGCGGTGGCGCGCATGGGCCTGATGAAAAACAAGCTGCGCCTGCCGCTGACCCCTTTGTCGCCAACCGCATATGCGAAGGTCGAAGCGGCGATGCGTCAGGCGGGAGTACTTGGTTGAACATGTTGCATAGACAGAGAGAAACGATGAAAGTATTGCAGATAGGGATTGCCGGTGTGATGCTGGTTTCGATGGTGGGTTGCAGTATGTTCAAGGAAAAACCAATCGATTACGCTGCCGCTGCGAAAAAAGTGCCATCACTCGAAGTGCCGCCGGATCTGACCAACCCTGCCGGCGATGAACGCTATCAGGTGCCGCAGGCCGAAAGCGGCGTCGCGGTGCTTGACACAACAATGGCGACCGCGCTTGAAGTACCTCCGAATGTGACCATGCCGGCCGGCGATAACCCCAAGGTGCCGCAGGTCGCAGCCGGTGTGGGGCCGCTTGATACCAGCGAACCGGCGGGGCTATCCAGTTTGAGAGAGGTTTCGGGCGGCAGCACCATCATCGTGATGAACGATCCGTTTGACAGGTCATGGCGAAAGGTGGGATTGGCTCTGGAAGGCGCGGGTCTGGTGGTGGACGACAAGGACAGGGAAAAGGGCATCTACTATCTGCGTCCGGTCAGGCTCGACAGGGGCTGGCTGGACAAGCTGATGTTCTGGAAGAGCGACGAGGACACCAGCAGGCACTATCGCGTAAAGGTCAAGGATGGGGGTGCTTCGTGTGAAGTATCCATCACCGACCAGGATGGCGCGAGCAACAAGGTAAGCAAACAGATGCTTGAGGCGATCTACAAGAACGTCAACCAGCAGCAGTGACGGTGAGCCGCTGATGGCCATGCGTTTTTCTTCCTTGGGCAGCGGCAGCGAAGGCAACGCACTGCTGGTTGCGGCCGGAATCAAAAATTCCGGTTCGGGCGCCCGCCAGACGCAGGTGCTGATGGACTGCGGATTTGGATTGCGGGATACCGTCAGTCGCCTGGCGCGTTTGGGTGTGTCTCCCGAAGAGTTGAGCGGCATCGTCGTCACCCATGAACACGGCGATCATATCGGCGGCGTGGTGCGGCTGGCACGCAAATACAATCTGCCGGTATGGCTTACGCATGGCACGTTGCGCGCCCAGGAAAAAGCTTTTTCCGCCATCGCCGACATCAGGGAGATAGATCCGCAACTGGCGTTTGTGATCGGCGACCTGGAGATCCTTCCCTATCCTGTGCCTCACGATGCCGCGGAACCCGTGCAATTCGTGTTCAGCGATGGCGCTCGACGGCTGGGTGTATTGACCGATACCGGATGCAGCACAGCGCATATCGAACAGACACTGAGCGGATGCCATGCCCTGGTACTGGAGTGCAATCACGATATTGAATTGCTGATGAACGGTGATTACCCATACAGCCTGAAACAGCGTGTTGGCGGTCGTTATGGACACCTGAATAATGATGAGGCCGCCGGGATTCTGGCCAGCCTGGATATCAGCCGGTTGCAACACCTGATTGCCGCACATCTCAGCAGCAAAAACAACACACCGGAACTCGCCGTGCGGGCGTTGAGCGTCGCGGCAAAATGCGAAATGAGCTGGGTGGGCGTGGCATCCCAGGAAGAGGGTTTCGCCTGGCGTGAGATTATCTGAGGCTCGGGAAATGAAAATAAAAAGCCGGCTTGCGCCGGCTTTTTATTGTTCGAAAAGCGGATACTTTAATTCTTTTTTTCTTCAGCGGCAGCAGGAGCAGCAACAGCGGAAGCCGCATCGGCTGCAGGAGCAGCAGGAGCGACGACTGGGGCAGGAGCGGCAGCAGGAGCTTCAGTTTCAGCAGCCTTTTGGCCACATGCAGACAATGCCAGAGCCAACAAAGCGGCAACAAGCGTAATACGTTTCATTTTGATTTCCTTGGATAGTAAGTAGTTGAGATACACAATAATTTACCCGGATTCAAATGCATCCAGAAGCAAAGCGGCAATGCACCCAAGATCGAAGGCGGCGGAATTTTAGCAGTTAACATAAGAAAATCCAGATATTTTTGAATATTTTGTTATAAGCCTAATTTTGTAACAGAAACAGCAGTATGCGATGCTTCCCACATCTCCAGAAAGCGTGATTTTAGTGCGCGCGCCTTTTCCGGATCATACTGACCCAAAATGCCGCGCGGATCGTCGAAGTGGAAGCGTCGCACATAATTGGATTCATCCGCGACGGAAAAGGGTTCGGTGATGTGCTGCAGGTGTTTGGGTGTCTGATGGATGAGCATCCCGGTGCCGAATTGCTGCAGCAACATCATCATGCGCGGGCACATCGTGGACAGGTAATGCATGTCATGGGCCAGCACGAACAGCCGGTGCGCGGGGTTCGCCAGCAGGAAATTGCGCAATGTCGTGTAGCGCGCTTCACTGTTATATCCCAGACCGTCGAAATCCTTTTCGAACAGGTACAGGTTGCGTTGCGCCAGTTTGCATAGTGTGTCGAGCGCAACAGTGTAGTCGGTGATGCCGTCCAGTGGGGTGTGTTGCAACGCATCGTCACTCATGATCATTCCCTGGTTCAGATTGGAAAAATATAGCCGTCCAGATACCATTGGTAAAGCAATTCAGCCGATTCGTCCGGGCAGCCTTTGATGTCAGGCGATTCACGTCGGTCAGCCAGATTACGTAACCATGTATAGTCGCGTGCATTCACGCGGATTCCCTCACCGTTCATGAATACCAGGCCGGCATGACACAGCATCTGGCTTTTCAGGTCGAGTTGCACGCCGGATTTCTGTATCGTCTGCCCGAATTTTGCCCGGCTCAACAGACGTTCGGGTGCGTTGAAAAAGACATGCGGCTTGGGTTCGCTCAGATAGCAGCCGAGAAAATTCGCGATATCATCCCTGTCCCAGCGCACATGTTTGATGGCCTGTTCCGTCTGCTTCAGCATGGCCGCGCTGATTTCAGACGGATGTTTCTGCGTCTTCAAATCGGGATCGGCGTACATGCCGTCCACTTCGATCCGGTCTTGCAGGTACACCAGGAATTGCTCGGCCAGTTCCTGGTAGGCGGGTGTGCGAAAGCCGATCGAATAGGTCATGCAATCGTCTTCTGCAACACCGTTGTGCGCATAGTGCGGCGGCAGATAAAGCATGTCACCCGGTTCCAGCACCCATTCCTGCTCGACCCTGAAGTCGCGCAGGATGCGCAGCGGCGCTCCCGGTATCAGGCTGCGATCTGCCTGCGCGGAAATTTGCCAGCGGCGATGTCCCGAGCCCTGCAACAAAAAAACATCGTATGAATCGAAGTGCGGTCCCACTCCCCCGCCTTTGGGTGCATAGCTCACCATCAGGTCATCCAGCCGCGCATGCGGAATGAAGGAGAAATGTTTGAGCAGGGCAGCTGCTTCGGGTAGATAATGATTCACCCCCTGTACCAGCACGGTCCACTTTGACTTGCCGAGCTTGTCAATATCTTCCGGCTCAAACGGAGCTTGCTTCAACACGAATTTCCCCTGCCGCTGTGTTACCAGGCGTGCCTGCACCTCTTCGGTACAGGCCAGAGCAATTAGCTGTTGCCGATCAACCAGACTGTTGAAGTCCGGGATGGCCTGGCGGATCAGCAGGGGTTTCTTCTGCCAGTAATCGCGCAGAAATTCGTTAACGGACAATCCGCCTAGCAGGGTAAGTTTGTTTTTCATCGAACTGATTATAGTCCGGTCACATGAAGTTCGGGTGCGGTACAAAAACTTTTATAAGCTGTCCAAAAAGTGTTTAAAATGACCCTCGGGAGAAAATGAAAATGTATACGCAACTTGTTTCAGGAATAGAAGCACCGCACTTTGAGTTGCCGGATTCCGATATGCAGACTTTCAGTCTGGTATCGCAACAAGGCAAGATGAATGTCGTGCTGTATTTCTATCCCCGGGACGACACGCCGGGTTGTACCCTGGAGGCCAATGAATTCAGCGCACTGGAGGAGGAATTCGCCAAGCTGGACAGCATCGTGATCGGCATCAGCCGGGATGACTGCCTGAGCCATGCCTCGTTTCGCGACAAATACGGACTATCTGTATTGCTGCTCTCGGATCCCGATGCGCGCATCTGCAAACGCTATGGTGTGATGTATGAAAAAGAAGTGGATGGACAAAAGAAGATGTCCATCAAGCGCTCCACGTTCGTGATTGACAAGCTGGGCAAGCTGCGCCATGTGATGTATGGCGTTCAGGCACACGGACATGCGCAGGAAATTCTCAATTTGATAAAGGATATGAAATGAAGATTGCAAAAGACACGGTGGTATCTCTGAACTACGAATTGTTCGATTCGACCGGTGAATTGCTGGAAAGAGTCGACGAACAGATCAGCTACCTGCATGGCGGTTATGATGGAATTTTCCCGCTGGTGGAAGAGGCGCTGCACGGTAAAAAAGCTGGCGACAGATGCAGCATCACCATGCAACCCGATGATGCTTTCGGCGAATACGACCACAGCATGGTCGAAGTCGAACTGCGCAGCTCGTTTCCTAAAGATGTCGCCGTCGGCATGCAATTCGAAGGTGCACCTGAAGCCTCGGATGATGAAGATTTCCTGCTCTTCACCGTGGTGGAAGTGACCGACGATGAAGTGACGGTGGACGGCAATCATCCGCTGGCCGGCAAGACGCTCACTTTCAACTGCACTGTCGTCGATGTGCGTGCGGCCACGCCGGAAGAGCTGGCGCATGGGCATGTGCATGAAGAGGGTGGGCACGTCCACTAAAAAACCTCTGCACAACTGCTGTGCTTGCTGATACTGCGTTATAAAATAGCTCGGAATCCTCATGTGCTTGATGCACATTCCGGTTCCTCGCTATTTTATGCCTTGTGCACCTGTGACACGTTAGCCGTAAGGCCCGATTGCGGGAACAGGTGCGATGCGGGCATTCCCGCACCGGATGCTACGCAAAACCGTGTCATGCCCGCAGCTGCGCTCGCGACGTTGTGCAAAGGTTTTAAAAGTTGTTTTTGATTGTACTACTTTCACTGTTTAAGTTTCCTTGCTAACCACTCAGCCACCTGCTTTGCACCTTCCGGATTGACCGGCTTCGGTCTGGGTGCATTCCAGATTTCTTCGAGCACATCCGCAATTTTTCCCTGTTCCAGTTCCTGCCTTGAGATTTCGCGGCACAGGCTGTTTTGTTGCAGCCATTCGACCAGGGCGGGGGCTTCGGGCCAGTCGGGGCGGTTGACGTAGAGCACCGGCACGCCGCTGCCGGCAGCTTCGGTGAAGCTGCCGTAGCCGGGTTTGCAGATCAGCGCGTCGCTGCTGGCGAGCAGGTCGCTGAAATTCATCTGCAATGTTTCCAGGATGACCGCATCGGGATGGTTGACCTGCCAGTTTTCCTGCACCAGCCAGCGCACGCCTGCGATGCGCGGCCAGCGTTCGATCGGCAAACGGCTGGCGATGCCGCCCAGGCTGACCAGCACCAGTTTCTCACCGGAAGACAGTTTGAGACGTTGGGCGAGTTCAGCGCTCCGGTTCGTGCCGACCGCGGCGACGGGTGGTACCTCGATCAGATTGGGCAGGCCGGTCATGGCCATGCCCGGTGTGGCGCGCAGGAAAGCATCGGCGTTGGCGTAACTGTCATGTATCTGCGCGGCGATGGCATCATCGCCGCAGTAGTGGCGATAG
>JBDTCC010000028.1:0-14464 GCA_039923775.1 Gallionella sp.
ATCTTAACCCAATGTTGGAGATGGTGTTGATGCAAAATCCATACTTTTATTTGCTCAACCAATGTGATATTCAATTGACAGGCCGCCGTTGCAGCCTGCCAATTATCCAAACTGGTTAATTGGGAACATGGCCCGGTTGCCGTGCTTGAATGCGTGGGGAAGCGAAAAAGCCACCTTCTTTCCCAGGAACGGTCCTGACGTAGAAATGGACAGAAATAATGACCGCGTGCCACGTCAGTGTGAGTGCTGCTCGCAGGCATCAATAGGTGGCCGACCACACTATCGCAGTCTTAATTTGGAACTTCCCGGCAGGCCTGTTCCGATTTTTACAGCGACTTTCCGCGACTTTTTCTCAATCGCGGCGCTGGAATAGTATACTGACCGGAACGAATCTCCATGAACCGGTACTCACCCCTATGCGTAACTCACTACACCACAGCCTTTCCCGCACAACAAACAGGATCATGACGCTGCTGGCAGCGCTTGGATTGCTGCTCATGGTGGGGTGCGGCCAGGGAGAGGCCAATGGCACGGTGCTGATCCTCCAACTGGATAATTCGGAAAATGTCCCTCAGTACTGGGTGTTCAATCCCTATATAAAAACCATTGAAAAGTGCAAGGCGGCTGCAAAACAGGCGATTGCCGAAATTCTGGCGAGTAATGCGGTGCCGAAGGATTCCAAGGTCACCAGTTGGCGCTGTTCCTATACCCCGCCCGAAAATGACAAGTGATGTTGAATAATAGCAAACAGATCGCCGTTTCAAATCACAGGATCATGCCTGCATTTGCTGCCTCCGCATTTCGAACCGGTTTGCGCTTTGGCCTGTTCCTTCTGGCTTTCCCCCTGGTTGCACAGGCCAGTCTCCCGCTATCGTCCAGCGTTCCTGGCGGCGTAGTGGTCATTCCGCTCGGCAGCGTGACAGGCAATACCCATACACCGCAAACCTGGCTGGACGACCGGCCTGTACTGGTCACCGCAGATCACGATAAATGGTACGCGGTGGTCGGCCTGCCGCTCAATATCACACCGGGGCCGCATCAGCTGCGCATCCAGATCGGTGACATCACCAAAGAGCAGGACTTCACGGTCAACTCGAAAGAATATCCCGAGCAGCACATCACTCTGAAAGACAAGAGCAAGGTGGAGCTGTCGGCCAGGGATGAGGCGCGCGCTATCCGCGAGATCGCAAAAATCAAGAAACTGAAACTGCACTGGCGCGATGTGCGGAACCCCCAAATGGCGTTTATCTATCCCGTCAAAGGTGAACTGTCCAGCGGCTTCGGCCTGCGCCGTTTCTTCAACGGGGAACCGCGCGCACCGCACGCCGGCCTGGATGTCGCTGTGCCGCGAGGCACGCCGGTCAAGGCCAGTGGACAGGGCAAGGTGCTGGCAGTCGGGAATTATTTTTTCAACGGCAAGACAATCTTTGTCGACCATGGTGACGGGTTGATCACCATGTATTGTCATCTGGACCGTATCGGCGTGAAAGCCGGCCAAATGGTGAAGAGGGGTCAGCGCATCGGGCGTTCCGGAATGACAGGGCGCGCCACCGGGCCGCACTTGCACTGGAGTGTCATCCTTAACGGCGCAATGGTCGATCCCGAATTATTCGTACCTGAAAAACATCCGGGCTAAAGGGTTCGATCCTTAAAACGCGGACCAGAATAAAATGCCTGTTACGCCAAGCAACAGCGTGATCCCAATGGAAAACAACAGGTCATCCATCAGGCTGGTGGCGTCTTCATGGTTGTGTAGTCCATCGACAGATTTGCTCATGGCGGCTATCTCCTCTGTAAGATTGATGCCAGAAGTGATGCTTCCCGTCGCTATTGCTGTGGGTAACAGCTTTAGCGTGATTTGATGCTACTTTCGTTGACTCTATCAGTCGAACATTGATTCCCGCATTTTCCCTGCAGGACAACGAAGATGCTTTGTGAATGGTGGTAAGTGGCGGGTACAGGAGCGGACAGGCACTCGTTGCAATGATGTTCAAAACCAGTTGTCCGCCTTGTCGTCCAGCTCCGATTTGCACTGCTTCAACTGGGCATTATAGGCAGCCGATTTATTCCTGACCTTGCCGGCCACCTGCTTCAGCCATCCCTTGCCTTTCCAACTGCCACTCTTATAACCACCCTGCCCTTCATGATAGGCGAGGTACTGGTGGTAGGCATCCCACTTGGAGATACCGAGGGTGCGCTGTGTCGTGTTGGTATACCAGCCGACAAAGTTGATCGCATCGGCAAAATTATCACGATCATCGCCGCTGTTGCCCGTCTCCCTCATATACTTTTCCCACGCCGGGTCTTGCGCCTGGGCATAACCATAAGCCGATGAGCGGCGCGGTAACGGGATAAACAGGAACCAGTCCCGCGCCGGTTGTGCATCGCTGACAAAACGCGACTCCTGATCGATGATCGCCATCATCACCCACACCGGCGTTCCCCAGCGCTTATTCGCATCGCGGGCGGACTTGTACCAATTGATATCACCACGGAAGATGGAACAGAGATTGTCGGTTCGCTCAGGCTGATAAGTCGCACAACCGGAGATCAACAACAGCATGGCCATCACGGCAAGGCGGGTGCGGCGCTTTGGAATCATGCCTCCATTATCCGCATATAGGCCCGTCAATCAATGCACAATTTTCGCGGCGACCAGAAAAAATCGGGGAAACCAGGATCAATATAATTTTCATCCGTGCAGATAATCCCATAAAATAATGTCACTCGGGCGTCATATGCCGACCAGCCATCAATCCGGATAGTGAGAGGAAGTTACCGTGAAATTATTTTCGATACTTTGCCTGGCATTACTAATGGCCGCATGCAGCGGCGACCCACACGACACCACGGTGCCCACTGATATCTCGAAGTGGAGCAGCTCGGTAAAGCCGTCCCTCCAGAAACTGACGCATGAGGAAAAGACCCTGTTTTCGATGTATGCGATTCGGCATTCGATCGGTGCGCCCGAAGGGCACATTGGAAGCCAGTCCGATCCCATCCCGGAGGACATGACGATAGGCAAGGCCATAGAAGAGGAACGAAACTATACAGTCAAGGAACAAGCCAAAGAAACCCCTCATTAGTGCAGACGGCCGCAATGCGGCCGTTTTCGATCAGGTGTAATTAGCGGCGATCCCGCTCACGCTCACGATCCGGGGATTGCTCCTGATCACGACCCCGGTCGCGCTCCTCGCGCATATTTTTCCGTCCCTTGTTTTGCTGCACAGACTCGCGGCGCTGCTGCTGGTAATACCGCTGCGTCGAAGGCTCACGCGGCTGATAGCGATATTTCTTGGATTCGATCGAATGTTGCACTTCCGGCACGCGCGGATAGCTATCCCCGGAGAACCTGCGCTGGTAGGTTGGCAGCGGTGCGGGACGCGGGGTTGCACGGCGGTCCCAGTGGTCCCATCCGTTGCGATGCTGCTCCCAGTCGCGACCCCAGTGTTCGCCCCAATGCGGCGGGGCATCGGCATGCCAGCCGCGGAAGAACGGCGGTGGCCTGCGATAGTAGCGCACCGGGATGCGCAGCATATACACGGGCACATATTCGGGAGCCACCATTTGCCACGGCCCGTTGTACCAGCTGCTCACATACCAGCCGTCGTCCTGGAACACCCAGTACATGCCGTCGTAAAAGAAGAAATTCAAATCCACCCGCGGATCGTAATAAACCGGATAGCCCGGCACACGAACAAATCTTGGATAGGCGGGCATGTTGATCCCGATGCTGACACCGGGAACGCTGATCCCGATGCCGACGTTTACCTCGGCGCGGGCTGCGCTTACCGGTAAAAGCAGTATCGACAACACAATTAATAGATTGCGCATTCTGTCCTCCTGTGAGGTAAACGGCCATCACGGCGATGGTCATGCAGCCAAGGTTGCCGAACTCCGACCAGCAATGCAAGTTAAAGTTTCCAGTGCGTATTGCAGGTCATCCGCGCTGCACGATCACGTGGTCTGTTAAAATAAAGCATTACCCTTACTGCCAATAGCCCCCGCACTTATAGATATGGATGCATTATTAGACAAACTGGGACTCTCCTTTCTGGCGGAGCCGTCACTCTTTCAGGTTCTACTGGTTGTCCTGGCGACCATGCTGGTCAATGTCGTCGCCCACTTAATTCTGCGCTATCTGGCAAAGATCGCTCGCATGACCACGAGCCGTTGGGACGATGCGCTGATCAATGCGGCAAAGCGGCCGCTGCCGATCATCATCTGGTTGACCGGCATCACCTATGCTGCCGGGATAGCGGGCAATGAGAGCCGGTCTGCCATCCTCGATTCCGTGCCGCACATCCGCGATGTCGGCATCATCGTTTGCCTCGCATGGTTCATGATCCGCCTGATCCGCAACTTCGCACTTAACGTCGTCGCGACACATGAGAAAAATGGCGAAGAGGTAGACCGCACCACCATCGACGCATTGACTAAGCTGGCCCATCTCACGGTGATCATCTCAACCGGTCTGTTGGCGATGCAAACACTCGGTTTCAGCGTCTCAGGGATACTGACCGCCGGCGGCATCGGCGGTCTCGCCATCGGTTTTGCCGCGAAGGATCTGCTGGCCAATTTTTTCGGGGGTCTCACCATCTATCTGGACCGCCCCTTCAGCGTGGGTGACTGGATACGTTCGCCGGACAAACAAATCGAAGGTACGGTGGAATACATCAGTTGGCGTCACACCCGGGTCCGGGCCTTCAACAAGAATCCCATCTACGTGCCGAACGCGCTGTTCACCACCATCGTGGTGGAGAATCCCTCGCGAATGTCCCATCGCCGCATCCATGAGACGATCGGTATCCGCTATGAAGACATCGGCATGATGGGTGCTATCGTGGCAGAGGTGAAGGCCATGCTGCAAAAACACGCGGAGATCGATGCTGACCAGACCCTGATCGTCAATTTCAACACCTTTGGTCCTTCCTCGCTGGATTTCTTTATCTACACGTTCACCAGGACAAAAGAGTGGATTCACTTCCACGAGGTCAAGCAGGACGTGCTGCTCAAGATTGCCGGGATCATCGACCAACACGGTGCGCAGATCGCCTTCCCGACACACACCGTGCATATCGAGTCAGAAGGCCCGCTACCGAAGTAATGCGGGGGCTGAAGCATAGCAGCGGAACGCAGAAATTTCCCCAGCCTCATTGATCTCCAGAAAGACACAGGTTCATTAACGCCTGCAGCGAAGATACCTGCCACTCATCACGACCTCGACCCGATCCCCATCGGGATCAGGTTCGCACTCCAGATTCAATCCCGAGTATTTTGTTACATCTCTTAACCGTCTGAATTGAGCGGTGATTGTTATGATCATAATGAGTCTTGTACTTTGGCCGCATGCCGTTATTGGGCTAATCCGGAAGAAAATCCATCTTCTCTTTCAATCGTGTATTTATCAATTTGGGAGTAACAATGAAAAGCAATAAGCAGCGTTTTCTCAAGACTTTGGTACTTGCAAGCGCATTCTTGAGTTCCGCATCGGTGTACGCCGCCGACAAAGGCAACGATATCCTCGATCAGTGTCAATATCTTCCGCTGGCAACCAATTCGGCAATGCCGAAGAAGTTCGGTACTGAAAACACCAGTGTCTGTGTCGATATTCCGGTAACCCTGAACAGGGTAAAAGTAATATTCAATATGGATACGATGGCCGTCGATGGCAAAGGTAACTCCAACGGTTTGAAGCACATGGTCATGATGGGTAGCGTCATGAAAGATCAAATCAAGAAGGGTTTGATCAAGCCGGAAGATGTCTCGATCATCGGTATCATGCATGGCACCGCTCTCAAGTGGGCGACCAAGTCAGCACCCGAGCAACAAAAGAAATGGATCGAGCAAATCTTTAAACTCAAAAAAGAAGGCGTGAATATTCAGCTCGAAGCATGTGCCGCTGCCATGAATGGCGCGGGTCTCACCAAGAAAAATCTTTATACCTATGATGCGGAAGGCAAGCCCGATCCCGCCGCGCATGGCAGAATTTACGTCAACCAGGGTGCCTTTGCCCGTGAAATCTACCTGCAACAACAGGGTTATGCCTATGCCCAGGAAGGGAATCAACCCCCGCTTAAAAAATCGAAGTAAAACGTTATAACTTCAATTTTGGAATGACGAAAAGAGCCGCACGCTGTTGCGGCCTTTTTATGGCAGGGCATACGCACCCGGTTGCGGCATAGCATCCGGCTTTCATCTCTACAGAAAATGAGCAAACCGGAATCAGCGGGTCATTCAAACAGGCAGCCGATAATCACCTGTACGCAACACCGGCTTGTCCTATAATCCTGTTGCCCGGGCGTAATGGATCTGTTTGCCTGTATGCTTTTTACACCGCCATTTTGTGACTCACTGGAGGAATAGATGAAACTACTTAAAGCAATATTGTTCAGCCTTGTTGTCGGTCTTGCAGCGGGGTTGTGGATGGGAGTAAATATCGGGCGCGAAGTGCCACTGTATTCCAACCCGTTTGATGCTCAAACCCTGAACCAGAAACTCAAACAGGCAACCGGAGAAACGCTGGAAAAAGGCGGTCAGGTACTGGAAAAGACCGGTCAGGCAATGAAGCAGGAGCTGACCAAATAAGCCGGGAGCGTCCTTTTAATAACGTTGCAGCCTGTGCTGCGACAACCATCATATAGCGGAGACACAACATGAAACTGATAGGCACCCTCAACAGCCCCTATGTGCGCAAGGCGCGCCTGGTGTTGCTGGAAAAGAACATCCCACATGAATTTCTCGTCGATGCGCCGCGCGAACCCGGCAGCCAGGTGGCGCGGGTCAATCCGCTCGGGCGCATCCCTGCACTGATACTGGACGATGAATCTTGCGTGTTCGATTCGCCGGTGATTGCCGAATATGCAGACACGCTGAACGAATCCCCGACCCTGATCCCGCGCGCCGATGCGATGGCGCGGATGCGCGTCAAGCGTTGGGAAGCACTGGCAGACGGCATCATGGATTCGGCCGTGCAGGTCCGCACCGAGCGCATTCGCCCTGCCGAAAAACAGGATGCAGGCAACATCACCAGGCCAAACGATGCGATCACGCGCACCCTTGCATTTGTGTCCGGCCAGCTGGGGCAACGGGAATGGTGCGAGGGCTCATCCATTTCACTGGCCGACCTGGCGCTGACGAGCGCGCTGATCTACCTGGACCTGCGCCAGGCCGAACGCGACTGGCGCGGTGCACACCCGAATCTGGCCGCATGGTTTGCGCGCATCAGCGAACGCCCCAGCGTACGCGCATCACTCGTGGAATAGCTGAGCGTTCCGCCTGCGACGCTCAGCCCTGTGCACGCTTATTCAGGCTGATCATCAACACGCCGATCAACACCAGTATCGACCCGCCAATCTGTTCCGGCGACATACGCTCGCCGAGAAACACATAAGCCAGAAGTATGGTCGAGACCGGGCCGATCGAACCTATCAACGAGGTGTGCATGGAACCGATACGGCGCATCGCCGCAGCCAGCAGGAAGGCCGGCAACACGGTCGAGAACACCGCCATCCCGATACTCAACCCATAAACCCTGGCGGGGAGCTTCAGCGCCGCAAGCGGATGTGTGACCGCGAATTGCACCAGGCAGGCTACACATGCAACCGTCATCACATAGGCAGTGAACCTGCTTGCACCTATCCTGGCAATGGTATGCCCCGCCCCGACCAGATATACGGCGTACGCCAGGGCACTGCCGAACACCAATGCCGAACCGGTCACCGCGTCGAGCTCTGTCGCCTTCATGTCGTGCAGGAACACCAGCGCGATGCCGGCATAACTGATCAGCAAAGCAAACAAGACCGTGCGACCTATCCGCTGTTTTAAGACCAGCGCGGAAATCAGCACCACCATGGTCGGATACAGGAACAGGATAAGTCGTTCCAGCCCCGCACTGATGTATTGCAAACCCAGAAAATCCAGATAACTGGCCAGGTAATAGCCGACAAATCCCAAGCCGATGACCGCGAGCTTGTCCCTGGAAGTGAGCGGCTGGCTGTGTTTGTTACGGTTTGCCCGTGCCGCAACGACCAGAAAGAACGGCAGCGCAAACGCCATGCGCAAAGCCAGCAGCGTAATGGCATCCACCGCATCCTGATAGGCGAGTTTGACCATGATCGCCTTGGCGGAAAAACCGATCGCCGCGACAAGTGCGAAAACAATACCGGCCATTTTTTGCGGCGAAACATTAATATTTTGTGTTGTTGATGACATGCAAGACCCCGGTAAATATCGCGGGTCTTATGCGGGTGGTCCAGGCAATCGCGGCTTGAACAATCTCGATCAGACCCGCGCTTTGCTGTTAAAAATTCTTCAGGAGGACAGAAACGCGGATGCAGAGATGCGCCACAGTCGCTTGCCGGGGAGAGTGTTGCCTTGATAGGAAGAATTCCTGATTATCATGGGTACGGACTATACAAAAACAAATCTGCAGTGTCGAATCAATTTTGACTACATCAATTCTTGCGGCGCAACGCGATCATCACTGCCCACACGCCCAGCGCCAGATAGCACAGCAACGACCATTCCGGAATGCCGAGCGTGAGGAAAGTCCAGCCTTTTGCCGCGCATTCTCCGGAGCCGTGCATCAGCTCTTTCAATACGTTGGACATTGGCATGGTATCCAGCATGTAATCCAGACCGGGGCCGCAGGCGGGCACCTGATCCTTGGGTAGATGCTGGATCCAGATATGGCGTGACGCGACAGCTACTCCTGACAGGGACAGCAATGTGATCACCGCCGCATAAATGCGCTCTCCCAAACGCTTCGGCCCATGCAGGACGGCAAGCCCACACACTACCAGGATTGCAATGAAGAACAGACGCTGCACCATACACAGCGGGCAGGGATCCTGATGCTCGACGTATTGCAGGAACAAACCAAAGCCCATCAGACCGCTGGCAAACATCGCACCGACCAGATATAGCCAGCGATTGGAAAGGCTGTGCCAAAGTTTAAACATAATTCATGCTCACCTTTATAACGTTTGGGAGCTGCACACGCGATAACCGGCAACATCCCCGGTCATTTTTTTCAAAATCAAGGATAGCAGGATAATTTTTTGGTGTTGCAGCGGGGTGATTCTATCCGTCAGATGCCGGCGAATCAACGCAATCGCGGAGTGGTGCATGGAAGTGCCGATTACTGACAAGTGTCGCTTGCCTGCAACCGGCGCTTCCATAGTTTTTATGCCGGAACATTCTCCGGTTTGCTCATCTTTCTCAGGGTAATCGATGAGGTTTGTTGGTTGCGATTGGTGTAGCTTTCCACCAGCTGTTGCAGCGTGATTTCTTCCAGATAACCGTAAATCTTCTCGTTCAGGCCCATCCACAAATCATGCGTAATGCAGGGTTGTTGATCACCCTGGCAGTTGCCCAGGCCGCCGCACTTGGTTGCATCGAGCGGCTCGTCCACCGCAATCACGATCGCGGCGATGGATATCTTGTTGCTGGGGCGGGCCAGATAATAACCACCGCCGGGCCCGCGCACACTTTCAACGATTTTGTTCCTGCGCAGCTTGCCGAACAATTGTTCGAGATAGGAGAGCGAAATCTTTTGCCGCTCACTGATGGCAGCCAGCGTTACCGGCGCTTTTCCGCCGCGCATCGCAAGATCTGCCATTGCAGTTACAGCGAAACGTCCTTTGGTCGTCAAACGCATTTCATCTCCCGGTCATGGATAGAGTTCGAAAATTCAACACCGTCTTTAAATATCAGGCACAAATTTGATTGACAGGGATAATAGAATACTTGAATCTTTTAATCAACTATCTTGTTCAAGTGATTGGGATCGAACTTGTCTGCCGTGGCGCGTTCTTCATCGACCGGCACGCCCATTTTCTCAAGTTGCTGCAGGATCAATTCGATGCGCTGATCCACCGTCACGCTATGTCCGATCAGGCCATGCAAAGCCTTGTTGACCGGATCGTTCTGGTCATTGCCTATGCCGTATGCGTTGAATCCGGCGGCGGCTTTTTTGTCTTCATCGAGGATGCGCGCCGGGATGCCCACTGCGGTCGCAGAGGCGGGAACATCTTTCACCACCACTGCATTGCAACCGATCTTCGCGCCTTCACCAATACTGATCGGACCCAGTATCTTCGCGCCCGCACCCACCACCACGCCATTGCCCAGGGTCGGATGGCGCTTGCCTTCCTTCCATGACGTGCCGCCCAGCGTGACGCCGTGGTACAAAGTCACATCGTCGCCGATCTCGGCGGTCTCGCCAATCACCACGCCCATGCCGTGATCGATGAAGAAGCGCCGCCCGATGGTCGCACCGGGGTGAATCTCAATGCCGGTCAACCACCGCGCGAGATGCGACAGGAAACGCGCCAGCCATTTCAGGTTGGCATGCCACAGCGTGTTCGACAGGCGGTGAATGACGCGCGCATGCAGGCCCGGATAGCAGGTCAGCACTTCAAAAGTACTGCGCGCAGCCGGATCACGGTCGAATACGCTGCTTATGTCTTCTTTAATGTTCTCAAACATCATGGTGTTTTGAACCGGTTGGATTCTCTTGTTTGTAACGCGCCCTGAGGCGCGCATTATACTCGGTGGCGATACTCAATATGCCGCGCAAGATATTGATCTCTTCCTGTTCCAGCCGTGTTCGCGCATACAGACGGCGCAGCCGCTGCATCAGACGGGCGGGATTTTGCGTGGTGAAAAATCCGATCTCGAACAAAGTCTTTTCCATGTGCGCGAAATAACCTTCCACCTGCTCATGCGTCGCGGGATGAACTTCCGGCACGCCGGGCAAATAGCTTTGCGACGCCACGCTCAACTCATAAGCCACCACCTGCACCGCAGCCGCAATGTTGAGCGATGAAAAATCAGGATGTGACGGGATATTCACCAACACCTGTGCCTTGCCCATTTCCTCGTTGGTCAGTCCGGACATTTCGGTGCCGAACAACAGCGCCACCGGCTGTGTGGCGGCCTCCTGCAACAGCAGTGGCATCGCCTCGCGCGGCGTCTTCACCTCGATGGAGATATCGCGCAACCGCGCCGTCATCGCGGCCGTGAACACCACGCCCTGCAGGGCCTCATCGATGGAACTGCACACCACCGCATCGCGCAGCACGTCATCGGCGCCCGCCGCCATCGCGACGGCCTGCGGATCGGGAAAAAGTCGCGGATTGATCAGGTACAGGTGGTGCAAACCCATGGTTTTCATCGCGCGTGCCGCCGCACCGATGTTGCCCGGATGGGTGGTGTGGCTGAGCACGACCCGGATATTTGACAAAGGATTATGTATATTCAAAATGCGATTCCAACTAGAATACGAGGCTAGATTCTAACGCTCATTAAACCTAAAGACCTCCGCACAACGTAGCGAGCGCAGCTCAGACAAGGCGAAAAATTGCGAAAAACCGGAATGTATCACTTCAATACATGAGGATTTTGAGCAATTTTTTAACGCAGTATGTGCAAGCGCAGTAGTTGTGAGGTGGTCTTTCATTAAAAAGGTCGTACTTACATGCATCCCATGCTCAACATCGCGGTGAAAGCCGCGCGTCGCGCCGGCAATCTTATTCAACGCTCTGCCGACAAGATCGATCACCTCACCATCACCAAAAAATCCCACGCGGATTACGTCAGCGAAGTGGATCGCGCCGCCGAGGAAACCATCATCCAGACCTTGCTGGATGCCTATCCGGACCATGCGATTCTAGCAGAAGAGAGCGGTTCCCAAGGCGAATCGGAATTTCTCTGGATCATTGATCCGCTGGACGGCACGACCAACTACCTGCACGGTTTACCCCAATTTGCCGTGTCCATCGCCTTGCAACACAAGGGCATCATCACCCAGGCCGTGGTGTACGACCCGAACAGGAATGAACTGTTCACTGCCACGCGCGGACGCGGCGCATTCCTCAACGACAAGCGTCTGCGCGTGACCAAAAGACTGCATCTGGCCGACAGTCTGATCGGCACCGGTTTCCCCTATACCAAATTCGAACACATGGATGCCTACCTCGCCATTTTCAAAGACCTGATGCAACAGACCGCTGGTCTGCGCCGCCCCGGCTCTGCCGCACTGGACCTGGCCTGGATGGCGGCCGGACGCTTCGACGGATTTTTCGAGACCGGCCTAAAGCCCTGGGACATCGCGGCAGGCACGTTACTGATCACCGAGGCAGGCGGCATGATCAGCGACCTGCACGGCTCGGATACTTTCCTGAAAACCGGCCACCTGTGTGCGGGCAACCCCAACATCCACCCGTTATTGCTGCAGGTGATGGCACCCCATTTAACGGCAGGGTTGAAGGGGAAATAGCGCAAAAAGCTAAACAGGCTTCATCACGGGGTAAGCCGAGGTCGCATCACCCGGGGTACCGAAGCGGTAAGTGTTCTTCCCCGCAGCCTTGGCGGCATACATGGCCTTGTCGGCCACGATAAGCAACATACCGCCGGTTGGAGCATCGTAGGGATAGCGCGCGATGCCGACACTCGCGCTTATACGCGCTGTCTGTCCTTCAAGATCGAACGGTTGATCAAGGGAGTTGATAATTTTTTTCGCCATCATCTCCACATGTTCACGTTCAAGGGCATCATTCAGCAATACCGTGAATTCATCGCCGCCCAGGCGGGCCAGCGTGTCGCTTTCCCGAACGCATAAACGCAATCGCTCCGCCGTCTGTTTCAGCAACAGATCACCCATATGGTGGCCCATCGAATCGTTAACATTCTTGAAGCCGTCCAGATCGATATACATCAGCGCGATACTGTTCCGCTTGCGTTTTGCCTGGGAGATGGCCTGGCCGAGCCGGTCATAGAACAGGCTGCGGTTAGGCAAATGGGTCAGTGCGTCAAAATGCGCCAGCTGCTCGATGTGCGCTTGCGCGAGCTTCTGCTCGCTGATGTCGCGCAACACGGCGGCAAATATATGTTCGCCGCCGTACTTGATCTCGGTTATCGACAATTCCAGCGGAAAGGGCATGCCATCCTTGCGCCGCCCCTGCAATTCCATGGTTTTGCCGATCGCATGCGCCACTCCGGTCAGCAAATAGCGCGACAGATACCTGTCGTGGTTCTCCCGATGAGGGGGCGGCATCAGCATCGAGACATTCTTGCCGAGCGTCTCTTCTTCGCTGTAACCGAATATCTTTTGTGCGGCACGATTGAAGGTCAGCAATTTTCCCCTGGTATCGATGCTGACGATTCCTTCGCCCGCCAATTCCAGTATCTTGTGCGACTTGAAGCTCTCAATTTCCAGCGCATTTTTCAGCGGCTTGACGACGAAATGCCAGAAGAACGGAACGCAAAGCCCGGTCAGTAGTGTCGCATCGACAAAAGCGTCCATCCAGTCGACTGTGGATTTCTCCCCTAAAATGGCGAGCAGAAACATAATGCCAAACTCGACCGCAAAGATAAAGGCGAGCAGTATCAGGAATATTTTCAGTGGATGCTGAATGTCACGCAACGCTTAACTCCTCCAAATGCAGAAGCATGCACCGTTCCGATCAAACTTCACTTTGCACTTCTGCGCGGACATGATAACTTTAATTGACAATACAACCCAGCCATTTCCGGGCAAATAATGAGCATCCAGAATCCCAGTTCAAAGCATACCCCGATGATGCAGCAATACCTGCGCATCAAGGCTGAGCATCCCGACATGCTGCTGTTTTACCGCATGGGAGATTTCTACGAGCTGTTCCATGACGATGCGGTGCGAGCAGCCAAGCTGCTCGATATCACGCTGACCCAGCGCGGTGCGTCGAACGGTACACCGATCAAGATGGCCGGGGTGCCCTATCACGCTGCCGAGCAATACCTCGCCCGACTGGTGAAACTGGGCGAATCGGTTGCGATCTGCGAACAGATCGGCGATCCGGCCACCAGCAAGGGCCCGGTCGAGCGCAAGGTGGTGCGCATCGTCACGCCCGGTACCGTCACCGACTCCGCGCTACTGGAAGAAAAGCGCGACAGCCTATTGCTGGCAATACACCAGCGCCGGAATGAAGTCGGCCTCGCCTGGCTCAATCTTGCTTCCGGCCAGTTTGTCGTTACCGAAACCTCCGCCTCCGAGCTTCCTGCCGAACTCGAACGCCTGCAACCTTCCGAGATACTGCATGCGGAAAACACACCCGTGCTGGGGAACAATCATGCCGTGCTGAAGTCGCTGCCCGATTGGCATTTCGATCTCGAAACGTCGCGGCGCGCGCTATGCCAGCAATTCGCCACGCTCGATCTCGCGGGCTTCGGCTGCAACGATTTGACTGTAGGCCTCGAAGCCGCAGGTGCGTTGCTCGGCTACGCCAGACTCACACAGGGACAGAGCATCGCGCATGTGCGCGGTATGCAGGTATACAACGCCGACCAGTACGTGCGCATGGACGCCGCAACGCGGCGCAATCTGGAAATCACCCAGACACTGCGCGGCGAACCCGCCCCCACCCTGCTCTCGCAACTCGACAACTGCGCAACCAACATGGGCAGCCGTTTGCTGCACCAC
>JBDTCC010000029.1:0-24532 GCA_039923775.1 Gallionella sp.
AACAACAAGAATGCGCATATTCGTACTTTATTCAGGTTAGCGTAAGGAAGGGGGTCTAGTATTCATTTTGTGGCAGTTTTGCACATTCATAAGGAGATCACAATCATGGAAAATCAAAAGAGTACAAGCATGGAAAACATGACGGACACCACGAAGTTGAGAATGGTTCAACAAGACAAACTGAACGAATTACTCGCTCAGCAAAAGAACCTGAGCGCATTGCAAACTGAACTTGAAAAGATCAATTTAAAGATCAAGAACAAGGAAAAGTTATCGGAGGAAGACACCGAATATATCAGTAATCTGGGCTGGCTGGCCGCGCTATCGGTGACGATAGCCGCCATAGCTACTAGCGTTTAGATAGCCAAGGGATAGTCGTTGTTGTCAGGTAAAGAGCGGCAAGAATAATATGAATATCTTGTGGCCCCTTATTTCGCCCTATTTTTTTCCTATATTTTGTGCATACCTTTTTTCTGGTGTTTATTACATTACTTGCGATGTATCTAAGGCAAAAGCGGACAGACCCAGTTATTTAGAAAATCCAGAAACTGTTATTAAGGTCTGTCTGTTTTGGTCTGCATTACTTATTCAAAACATGTGGAGAATCTGGCATAAACGTAGTAAGTATCATTTTTATGAATACTTGAAACGAAAAACTGTTCCGCAAATAACTATTTTTCTTGTGCTCGCTTTCGATTTTTTTAATGCCTTTAGGTATTTGAATTAGTTTCAACTACATTAAGAAAGTCGAATGGTCGTAATGATATGTTGCTGCTTGATGACAATACCTCTCATTGTTTCTAGTGAATGGCCGGTATTCAGCAACGCTAATGCCCGGAACGTGCCAGTTGCAGTCCATCACTGCCATAGATTAGACTCCGCCAAACCGGACAGTCGCGAAGGACAGAACTGTCCCATAAGTGGATGTTTCTGAAAAATAAAAAGTTGTTGAATTGTAACTTTGCACAATCAAACTCCATATGACATACCTAAATAGACGGAATTTCGTTAAAGCATTATCTACACTTCCCCTTGTATTTTATTTTCCAAAGTTTGCGCTTGCGCAAAATCTTCCTAATATTTCCGAGTTAAAGGTTGGATATGCTCAACGCCTGAAACTGATTTTAAATAAAGGTAATTTGCCATATATCGATATTGAGAGCTCTTGCAAATCAAGCAAAATTGACATTGATTGGCTTGCGAAAAGTATGGATGAACTCAACATCGGGTTGATGGCACTATCTGCGGATGTCAAGGAACCCATATACGATGACTTGTCAGGAACCTTGAATTCCAGTTATCCAAATCATTTCATTCCGGTTGGGAACGGAGGGATGACAATATCTCCGGATGAATTTCTTGATGCACAAGATAAGGTAGCGCAGGAACATGAGATATTACTGTTCGGGGAATATGAATTCAGGCACTACCCTTCGCCCAGGCAAGTAAAGCGGGGCAAGACGGACAGGGATGTTTTTGTGCCAATCAACGGCCCTGTTGGTCATCATGCATTTAGTCTCAGCGAAAAAACCGGGATGGCTTTTCAAATACATTATGAAATTGAGGACGAGTTGTTGTTGCCCCTTGAGAGCATGTTGGCGCAATATCCAAAATCAAAAGTGATTTGGTGCCACTTGGCGCAGATACGGTATATCGAACGTGCGTCCCGATATACGCCAACTTATGTCGATTCCTTAATCGCCAGATTCCCGAATCTATATTTTGACACGGCTTTTGGTAATGCAAGTTCGACCTACCCGTTAAGCGGCCAACATCACGCGCGCGTGTGGGCGGAAGGAGGTGGCCTAAAATCAGAATGGCGGGACCTGATCGTGGCGCACTCTGATCGCATTTTCTCCGCACTTGATCTCGGACAGGATCGTATGAACAAGATTGGCGAGAAAGATCATAATCACAGAATGTTTTTGTCCCAGCTTCCTGCCGATACACAGCATAAAATCGCCTACCGAAACACATGGAAACTATTGTTTAAGGAAGATTTTTCATGAATATTGCTGGATGGGATTGTGTGATATCTAAGGTCGGCTTTGGATCGAAAGCGGGAGTTCATCTGCATAGCAATGAGCGGCAAAAATGGTCGATTATGTGCAGCTGTTGATTATGTGGAGTGACTGGAGTGGTTTGCATTAAAAGGTAAGCAATAAGCGGGTTGGCGGCAGCTGACACTGCCGAATACTGGACATAATACCTGCGGTCGTTTGAAGTGGTGATCCCACTTCAGGAGACCGTTATGAACCACATCACTTTGCATCAAGCCGTGCCAAGCGCACGGTCATCTGCAGTACCCACCGACCACATTGCCGAAGAACTCCGCTTCTATGACGCACACCTTCGAGATGTACGAGGGCTAGCGGCAGGGACGCGTGAAGACTACATTCGTGTTGCAGGCTTGCTACCGCAACAGAAATTTGTGGAGTGTCCTGTCGTTATTGCCAAGCTGCGGCCAGACGACGTGCGCCGATTTCTTGCCAGCCAGTTAGATGCGCACTGAACGATTTCTAATGCTTCCAGATTGGCAGGGGCACTGCAGTGCTACTTCCGCTAACGAACCACCTGCGGTGATCAGGTCAATGCACTGACCGCAGTGATCTCGTCGCCGGTTCACTGGAAACTGGCAACCTTGCCGCGTGCGCTAAAGCCTGGCGGGGTTGATCGTCTACTGAATTATTTCACTACCTCCAGGCGTTGGCCGAAGCGAGGCTACGCCATTGTTCGCTGCGCACTGGACTTGGGGTTACGAGCCGGTGAAATCGCCCATCTCATGCTCGATGACATCGACTGGCGTTCCGGTACGGTGACACTGAGGGGTACAAAGTCGCTACGGCAAGACATCATGTCTTTGCCAATGGCGACTGGTCAGGCACTTGCCAATTACCTGCAACACGAGCGGCCAGGAACTGCCAATCCTGCAGTATTCGTCAGGCAGCTGGCACCTCACAATCAATCCACCAGTTCATCCGCAATCCAGAAGGTGATCAGTCGAGCCTGCCACCGCATCGGCCTGATGCACTCTAGTTCCCATGCGCTGCGTCATACCCTTGCATGTCGATTGCTTGAGAGCGGTAGCTCTCTCAAAGAGGTGGCCGATGTATTGCGCCATCGGTCGCTGAACACAACTTTGATCTACGCCAAGCTTGATACGCCAAAGCTATCCACCGTGCCTCTGCCACGGCCGGGGAGAAAATCATGAGCGCACATATCAGCTTGCAGGCACGTATCGACAACTATATTGCCGAGCGCCATCGTCTTGGCTTCGAGTTGCACTACCGGGATACTTTCCTAGCCGGGTTTGCCCGCTATGTGACCCATAGATATCATTGTGGCCCGTTGACCGTAGAACTTATGAGCAGCTGCACATAAGACCGATAAGCGGTCGTTTGTGTGCTGTTCAATCTCAACACGATTTAGAGAGTGGCTTGTGCCTCACGGGGCTTTTTGATTGATGGATGCTCAGCGCATCATGTTCCTGGCATCATCATCCAGCGAGCTGGATGCTCCGATCAGCCCCGGCCAGGGGGCATGTATTACCCAGGTCGGTATCTTCGCAAGATACGAACTGAATCTGCCCTTTTCCTCGAAGCGGGCGCGAAAAGGAGAGGTGGCGAAATAGTCTCCCAGTTTTGGAACGATGCCGCCCCCGATATAGAGCCCCCCGCGTGCACCGAGCGTCAATGCAACATCGGCCGCGACGGTTCCGAGCATCGCACAAAACGTATCCAGTGCTTCTTTGCAGATTGGACAGCTGCCCGCAATGCCGCGCTGGCTGATCTCGTCAGGCTGCAGCTTCTCGCGCGGGGTTCCGGCGGATTCTGCAATCACCTGGTAAAGCGTCATCAGACCCGAACCGGAGAGCAGCCTTTCAGCAGACACATGGGGGTAATTTTTCCTCGCCAGGGTAATCAGTTCAGCTTCGCGGGCATTGAACGCCGGCATGGTCGAATGTCCGCCTTCACCCTCGATAGCGCTATAACCCTGTGCGGTGGGTATCAGTCCCGAGACACCCAGCCCGGTTCCGGGTCCGATCAAGCCGATGGGTTTTTCCGCTTCGGGTTTGCCGGTTCCGACCTGCGTCAAATCATTGGGAACGAGTTTCGGGAGGGCGAGTGCCAGCGCGGTAAAATCGTTGAGCATGCGCAGATGTTTCAACGAGAGCTTCTCGCGTGTCTCACGGATGGAAAACTTCCAGCCATTGTTCGTCATGGTAAGCTGGTCACCCGAAATCGGGGTGGCTATCGCCAACCCGGCCCAGCGGGGATGGGGTAGTCCGGTCAGCTTCAGATATTGCCGGATCGCTTCAGCAGGCCCGGAGAAATCGCTGCTTGGCAGCGCCTGCGGTTCGGAGATTGGCATCCCCTGTGATAACTGCATCGCGAAGCGGGCATTGGTTCCGCCGATGTCGCCCACGAGCCGGGGGTAGGTTTCCTTTAAAGAGATCGACATCATTTTCTCCTGTGAAATATCAAAGTCACCAGCACGGCAGACTCGCTAACCTGTTGCCATGTCGTGTGATCGGGTTGGATTGTACGGTACCGTAAAAAATGCCGCTGCTAGCGCAGATTATTGCGTTGTTGGTAAGCCTGTTCCAATTCGAGTTTTGCCTTGTCCACCGCGTGCTGCAGTTTTTCCAAGCGCCGGAAGTAGGATTCGCGTAACCGGGTTCCTCCGCCGACCTTGCCGATCCGGTCTTTACCGGTGGGTACCGAGCCGCTCTGCAGCGTGGCTTCCTCGTGTTGCAGCTTGCTGATCGCGTCATTGATCTGCCGGTCGGCATCAGCCAGTTTTGAACGTTGCTTCTCGATACCGGTATTGTTTTCGCGCTGCATTGCATCCAGCATCCTGAGGGCGGCGCGCTGCTGTTCGGCGGGCAAAGTCTTGATGGTTATCGTGGTCACTTCGCTGGGCGGGTGATTTTCCGGCAGTGCCTGGGTATATACCGTCACACCGTTTGTCCCGGTATATTTGTACACGATGGTGTCGGCATGCGCCGCATGCATCGCGACCAGCGATAACAGAACGGCACAGGCAGCGACATTCGGGAAACGCATCGAACTGATTTGATGAATCATGCTGACCTCCGTTGGAGATGTCGGGAAGGATCTAACGAACCTTGCACGGATCCTAGCGTGCACAACGCGCATCCTATCTTAACGCCGCAGGTCTGTGTCAGCTGCCAGGCAGCTAGGTATACAGCTCCGGCAATTGCTCCCTGCTTTCCGGAAGACTTATCCGCTCGGGCGGTGAAGACAGCAGTTTGGCAAGGTGTGATCCGTGCCAGCTGTCATCCATATAACAGGCACGATCCAGTTGCCTGAGCGCCTCCGTTAGTGACGGGCCGCCGACCCTGCGCGACAGCTCGTTCAGCCCGGCCAGCGGTTTGTCCGGCCACGCCGCCGCTGCCCAGGCCAGCAGGTTTTTGCGTGCGGCATGCGGGTCGTTGTTCAGGCAGGCGTGCTTGAATGCCTTGAATGCGCCGGCTCTGCCGGGTGCGGCGGCAGGAGTCGTTTCCTTTGCGATCATTTCTGCCTGCACCGGTTGTGCGCGGCGGCGGGTGTACCACCATCCGAATAACGTGCCCAGCCAGAGCAGAGCCAGGGCCGCGCTGATCCAGATCCACGTCACGGGTTTCGCGCTCTGCTGTATCTGTGCGGGTGTGCCTGTCTGGACAGCAGGACCAGGCAGATTCAACGATGCCGCATTGGCTGGCGGCGGCAGCGTCGCTGTGGCACTGCCTCCGGCAGCAGGGAGAATATCCAGAGTGCGCGCGGGCAGCGTGATCATGTGCTGGACATCGTGCACTGTATCCCACCAGTTAAGTTTTACTTCGGGCAATTCGAAACGACCGGGGCGGGACGCGATCAGCGCGATATCCTGATCACGGCTGCCGAGTACCGTGTCGCCCTGTACTGCATCTTTGACGCTGGATTGGTCGGGGTAGGTCTTGATGCCGTCCGGTACGGACATCAGCGCACCGAGGTCGGGCAACTGCGCACCGGTGAGCCCCAGTGCTTCGAGATGCAGATGGCGCGTGAGCGGGTCGCCGACATGGATATCACCCGAATCCGGGCGCCAGGTTTCCTGCAGCGTGACGTTCTGTGCGGGCAGCCAGTTCGCGCCGGTCGCGGCAGCGGGGCGCTTCAGCACATTGAGCGTGATGGTCTTGCCATGCAGACGTATCGGACGTGTTGCATTCAGCATGCCCGCGAGCGGCATTTGCCCGAACAGGTTGCCGAACGCCGGGTCGTTGCCGGGGGTGGCCTGCACCTGAGCATCGAGTACCGGCCCGTCCAGGCTGAGCGTGCCGCTGCGCTGCGGAAACAGCAGGTATTTGCGCTCGACGATCTGGTAGCTGCGGCCATTGCGCAATTCGGTGGACTGCTGGTCCTTGCCGAGCTGTTTGACCAGCACATCGCTGCTGGCGGGCAGATCCAGGCTGGCCTGGAAGATCGGCTGGTCCGCATGGAGTTGCACCGTCAGCACGTCCGCGGCCTGCACATAGGGCTGCTTCTGGTCCAGCGTCGCGGTCAGGAAGATATGCTGCGATGCGTTGCCGGAAGCGGGCCTGGGCTGACCTGTTGCTGCATTGCCGCTACCGCCCACCGTCAGATCGATCGCGGCAGTCTGCTGGCCGTCCCATTGCAGTGGCGGTATCCGGATTTTGCCATCGTGCCTGGGCGACAGCAGCACGGTGACCTGGGTCTGCGATGACATGTGTCCGTTGATGATCTGCACATTGGAACCGGAGCTGCTGCCGAGCACATCGAAATCGTTGCGCAGCGGGCCGAGATCGGGCTGGCTGTCGGTGGTGCCGTCGTGCTGCAGTTGCAATTGCACGGTCTGTCCGGATGCGACATGGTCATTGTCCAGCGTGGCGGTGACCGATGCCAGCGCCGGCAGCGTGAAAGTCATGAAGACCAGTGCAAGGAATATGCGATGGATATTGTTCATTGCTGTGCCTTCTGTTGTCGCAACATGTACTCGATCATGAACTTGCGCCTGAGCAGGCCGCCGGGATCGTCGGGGATACTGCGCAGCCATTGTTCCTTCGACAGTTGTTGTTCGCTCGGGGGAGTTTTTTGGGCAGGAGGTGACTCTGCGTTGTAGGCGCTTTCGTTTCCGCCTGCACCCTGTTTGTCTTTGGGTGCGGCGAGACTTGCCGCGGCATCCTGACGGGCCTGTGCGGCATCGTCGGGGGATGGATTATTGCCGGCATTGCTGCCGACCTTTCCGCTCTGCTGCCGGCTTGCTGCCGCGCCGGTCTGATCTTGGCTAGTCTGGCCTTGGCCGCTCTGGTCTTGCCCGGACTGTGCCGTGGAATTTGAATTGCCTTTATGCTGTTTCGAATTATTTTGTGTATTGCTTTCACCTGATCCGTTTTGCCGGTTTTGTTGCGCAGAGGAATTTCCGCCCGCAGTGTTGCCGCCGTTTTTTCCGGATGGTGATGAATTTTTTTCAGGGGGCTGCTGTCCGTTCCCACTATTTTTGCCTTTGCCGGATTGATTATCCGGTTTGCCGCCGGACTTGCCATTCTGCTGTTTGTTGTCGCCAGATTTTTGTTGCCCGGATTTTTGCTGCGGCGGTTTCTGCTTCAGTGCCTGTTCGACCAGATCGCGATTATGTTGCGCGTCATGATTTTTCGGGTCGCGCTTCAGCGCGGCATCGTATGCATCCAGCGCGCCTTTCAGGTCGCCCAGCTTTGCAAGTGCATTGCCGCGGTTGTAGTCGGAATCGCTGTCGTGCTGATTGCCCAGATCGCTGGCCGCCTGCTTTAAATTCCCCGCTTTCATCTCGGCGTAGGCTTTGCGTCTGGGGTCTCTGTATACGTTGGCTGCAGCGCTTGCATCGCCCTGTTGCAGCAGCGCTTCGCCGCGCTGATCCGGGTTCAGCCACAGACGGTTCCAGCCGGCATTTGCTTCAGCCGGAATCGCGATGGCGAACAGGATGAGCATCAAGATCGCGCGCATCATAGCCAATCCCTGCGCGCAAGAAAGGCACACAGTATCAACAGCAAAGGCAGCAACCAGATGCCTGCGTCACGCCACTGCGCGACCTCGACACCATGCACCGCCAATGCCCCGTTTGCCGATTCGGATGCGGCCTGCATGTTTGCCAGCAGCGCGGGCAATTGTGCGATATCGACATAGCGGCCCCCGCCGGTTTCAGCCAGCTGCTGCAAACGGGGCTTGTCCAGACGGGCCATCAGCGCACGACCCTGTTTGTCCTGCACGAAACCGCCGCTGCTGCTGGGCTGCGGGGCGCCGCCTGTCGTGCCGACACCGACGACGCTCAACGAAATATGTTTCGCCTTGATTGCTGCCGCAGCAGACAACGCTGCAGCTGGGTCGTCGAACCCGTCAGTCAATACCACGATGCGTTGATCCCTGGCACCGCCCTGTTGGAGCAGTTTGGCTGCCTGTTTGAGTGCCGGCGCCAGATGATCGCCGGGGCTGGGCATGATGCCGGGCTTGAGCGGCGGCAGCAGCGCCTTCACCGTCGCGATGTCCTGGGTCAGCGGCGTGACGGTGTAGGGCTCGTCGCTGAATACCACCAGCCCCACCCGCGCGTCATGGGCCGCGCCCAGCAGATCATCCAGCGCGTAGCGTGCCCGTGTGATCCGGTCGGGTGCGACATCGGTCAGCGTCATCGAAGGTGAAAGATCGAGCACGAATACCCATGCCGCAGAGGCGCGATAGGCCGGTGCCTGGTCGCGTTCCCAGCTTGGTCCGGACAGGGCGATGGCCGCGATGCTCCATACCAGTGCCAGCAGCGGCCACGGTTTGATGCCGGTGATCCGGTCTTGGTCGAGGCGCAATGTGGGCAGCAGTTCTGCGTCGATAAAGCCGGACCATGCGCTGTCTTCCCTGCGTCGCCGTGCCAGCCAGAACACCAGGATCCATAGCAATGGCAACGCCAGCAGCCATAACGGGCGCAAAAAATGGAATGTGTGCATGAAGTTGTCCGGGCTCATTTTCTGCCCCGCATGAATGCCGCAGGTATGCTGAACAACAGGGCCAGAGCCAGCGGCCACTGGAACCATTCGCGGTGCGGGCGGTACCATTGTTCGCGTGCCGCACTGGGTTCGAGCTTGTCAATCCGGTCGTACACCTGCTGCAATGCGGCCGCATCGGTCGCCCTGAAATATTCGCCGCCGGTGATCTGCGCGATGGATTTCAGCGTGGTTTCGTCCAGATCGGTATTTCCGCTGGTGCCGAAAAATCCCTGCTGTGCGGCGGCACCCACACCGATGGTGTAAATGCGCAGGCCCGCGCTGGCGGCCATTTTCGCGGCGGCCTCCGGATCCATCATGCCGGCATTGTTGCCACCGTCGGTGAGCAGGATCAGCACCGTATCTCCGCGCTTGCCGGATGCGCTGCGGTCACTGTCGAGGCGCTTCAGCGCGAGTCCGATCGCATCGCCGATGGCAGTTTGCGGGCCGGCCACCCCGACCATGGCTTCGCGCAGGAATTGTCCGACGGTATCGAGATCGGTCGTCAATGGCGCCTGCAGATAGGGTCGGGTACCGAACAGGATCAGGCCGACCTGGTCGCCCTGACGATGCCTGATGAAATCTCCGGCCACCTTCTGTACCACATTGAGGCGCGAATAATTGTCGGCCATATCCTGTGTCGCCATCGAGCCGGATACATCGACTGCAAGCAACAAACGTCTTCCGGTGGTGGGCACCGGCAGCGGATCATCCAGCCACTGCGGCCGGGTGGCGGCTGCGATCAACAATATCCAGACCAGCGCAAACAGCAGGCTGCGCGCGCGGGCATGTCTGCCCAGGGAAGGAGCCCAGTCGGACGATACGGTAGCCGCGAACGGCAAAAACAGTGCCCCGCTTCTTGCTGCTGAACGGGGCAGAAGACGCGCGATCAACCACGGTAATGGCAGTGCCAACAACATCCAGGGCCAGGCAAAGTGCAGCATTATTTCCTCTTCAGAAAGGCGCGTGCGCCGGCAAGAATCACGCTGCGGTCCACGCTGGCGGTTCCGCCGTAAGCCGCGCGCAACATGCTGGTTCCGGAGTTTCCGGCCAATGCGCTTCCGCCATGTTCGACGATGAAAGCGATCCATTTTTCACCGCTCAGTCCCGCGACCAGGTCACGGCCGAAACGCGCGACTGCATAACGGCGCAACAGATGCTCGAGCTCGCGCGCCAGCACCCTGTCGTCGATGGGCGAGGTTTCCAGATATATCAGATGGTCCAGTGCAGCACGCTGCAGGCGCAGGTTAGGGTGGCGCAACCTGAATATCAGGTAGGCGATGGCCAGCACAGTCAGCACGAGCAATATCCACCATCCCGGCGCAAGCGGCCACCATCCCGCCGGAGGCGGTGCGTGTTCGGGTGCAAGCTGCGCCAGCCAGTCGGGTTTCACGCTGCCCATGCCGGTTCCTGCAACAATGCGATCATGCTTTCGGTAACCGGGACTTGCGTATCGAGGCGGCTGAGCGGCAGATTCAATCGTGTTGCCAGATCATTGAGACGTTGTTCGCGAGCTTGCCAGGACTTTTGCCAGGACCTGCGGCTCTGATCGCCATCCATCCACCAGATGCGATCGGGCAGGCCGACACGATAGTTTCCGGATGGCAGTCCGCTGCTTTCCAGCGGATCCGTAATCCATAGCAGGCGGCAATCGCTGTGCACGCTTGCGCTGGACAGCAGGTCCTCGGTGGCGGTGTCGAGTTCGGCGAAATCACTGAGCAACAGGATCAGGCTGCCGGGCTGCAGCAACGGACGCAGGGTCGAGACGGCGTTAAGCAATCCTCCGGGTGCCGGGGTGCCGGGTTCGGTCGGTTGTGACGTTACCAGCGCCTGAAGAATCGGGAGCACACCGGCCTCGCGGGCGCGCGGCGGAAAAATCAGCGGCTCCGATCCCGCAACGGAAATCACCGCACCCACGCGGTCGCCGCCCATTGCAGCGACCCAGGAGAGCATGGCTGCGGCGCGCAGCAGGACTGACGATTTGAACTGGCGGCGACTGCCGAAATAAAGACCGGGATGAATATCGGCCACCAGCCACACGGGACGCTCGCGCTCCTCCCTGAACAACTTGGTATGCGGGCGTCCGCGTCTGGCCGTGACACGCCAGTCTATGTTGCGTGCATCATCGCCTGCCGTGTAAAGGCGCACCTCTTCGAATTCCAGCCCGCGCCCGCGCTGGGCACTGCGATGACCGCCCTGCAATTGCGCCATGGCAGGACGGCGGGCCCGCAAGCTCAGTCCTCTTGCCGCGCCGCGCAGCGCGGACAATTCTTCGAGATCGGGAAAGATCATGGAGCTGGAACTTTCTGCAGCAATTCCCCGATGCAGTCCTGGGCGGTGACGCCGCGTGCCAGTGCGGTGTAGTCAAGCAATAAACGATGCCTCAATGCGTTCGGCGCAATTGCCTGGACGTCCTCGGGACTGACGTAATCGCGTCCGTCCAGCCAGGCCAGTGCACGCGCGCCGCGTTCGATGGAAATTGCCGCGCGCGGGCTGGCACCCCAGCGCAACCATTCGACCAGTTTGCTGCTGTAGGTATCTGGCCGGCGTGTTGCATCGACCAGCGCGGCAATGTAATCGGCCACCGAAGAAGCGAGGTTCAGGCTTAAGACTTCGCGGCGTGCCGCGAACACGATCTCCTGTGTAACCAGGCGTGCAGGTGGTGGCAATTCGCGTTCGTCGAGCGCCTCGCGCCGTGCCAGGTCCATGATCAGGCGGGTATTGGCACGATCGGGGTAATCCACCAGCGCGTGCAGCATGAAGCGGTCAAGCTGGGCTTCCGGAAGGGGGTAGGTGCCTTCATGCTCGATCGGATTCTGTGTCGCCATGACCAGGAACAGCCGGGGCAATGCATAGGTGGTCATGCCCACGCTGACCTGTTGCTCTGCCATCGCCTCAAGCAGTGCGGACTGTACCTTGGCCGGCGCACGATTGATCTCGTCGGCGAGGATCAGGTTGTGAAACAGCGGGCCGCGCTGAAAGCGGAAGCTGCCGTCTTCGGGTCGATAAATGTCCGATCCGGTAAGGTCTGCCGGCAGCATGTCGGGCGTGAACTGGATGCGCTGGAAGTCGCATTGCACACCGTGCGACAGTGCCTTGATGGCGCGTGTCTTGGCCAGGCCGGGCGGACCTTCTATCAGCAAATGACCCGCGGCCAATAACGTGACCAGCAGATTTTCCACCAGACTTTCCTGGCCCAAAATCTGTGTATTGAGGTAACGGCGCAGTTCTTCGAAGGCGGTGAGGGTGCCGCTTTTTGTGATGGTCGGATCAACCACAAGACTATCCATTATTCATTTCCTCCTGTAATTTTTTGTAACAAAAAAATCCCTGATACTGCGATAGCAACCCCGGGTAAATGCGCAGTGTTTGGGGTAATGCCGGTTTGAATTTTTTGATCTGCCGTGCTGTTTGCTTCACTATTTATCATCCTGCAAATTGGAGTTCTCTGTCCTGCATCTGTTCATCTGCGGGCCTTTGCAAGCGGGGAAATGGCTGGTGATTGTTCATGTGAATAACCTGTCTTCATAATGTATTCATGTTGCCGTATCAAAAAATAAAATTGTCGGGCATGCGAAGTTGTTGCGCACGTTGACGCAATGAAAATAAAAAAGTTCAGTGATCCCTGTTTCGGAAAATTTGCAGCGGGGGTTATGCGGGTTGAATACGGCATGAGCGATTTGCCGCGATGCGCGGAACAATCCTGTCCGGACTTTCGTCTTGCTTGATATCATGACACCTCACTACACAGGGATACTGATGATGCGTTTTTCCAGATTGCACGTTCATGTTGCTGCTGTTGCGGTGTTGTCCGGTTTGATCAGTTTGCCGGTGTTTGCCGGTGAGGTGAACGCTGCGGTGGCGTCCAATTTTTCCGCGCCGATGAAACAGATCGCCGAGTTGTACCAGAAAGCCAGCGGCGACACGGTGAAACTCAGCTTCGGTTCGACCGGAAAATTTTATGCGCAGATCAAACAGGGCGCGCCGTTCGACGTGTTCGTTGCGGCCGATACGGCCACGCCGCAACGTCTCGATGATGAGGGGCAGACGGTAGCCGGATCGCGTTTCGTCTATGCGCTGGGCAAGCTGGTGCTGTGGAGCGCGCAGCCCGGCTATGTGGATGACAGGGGCGCGGTATTGCGCAAGGGCGACTACACCAGGCTGGGCATCGCCGATCCCGGGCTTGCACCCTACGGCATGGCGGCGAAACAAACGCTGGAAAAGCTGGCGATGTGGAATTCGCTACGGAACAGGCTGGTGATGGGCGAGAACATCACGCAGGCCTACCAGTTTGCCGCGACTGGAAATGCCGAGCTGGCATTTATCGCACTGTCGCAAGTGATGCGCGACGGCAAGGTGAGCGCAGGTTCGTGGTGGCTGGTGCCGGCGGACATGTACCAGCCGATCCGGCAAAGCGCAGTGCTGCTGTCCGGTGCAAAAGACAAAGCTGCGGCAAAGGCATTCCTCGCATTCCTGAAGGGCGCGAAAGCGGCTGCGGTGATCCGCAGTTACGGATACGCGCTGCCCTGATCTGAATTGTCCTGACCGCACCATGCGCGCACTCACATGCACACAATAAACCCCGACGATCTGCAAGCCGTTTGGCTGACGCTCAAACTGGCGAGTGTTACCACCTTGCTGCTGTTGCTGATCGCGATGCCGCTGGCATGGTGGCTGGCGCACAATCGAAAATGGTACAGGGGTATTGTATCGGCGCTGGTGGCATTGCCGCTGGTGTTGCCGCCCACGGTGCTGGGCTTTTATCTGTTGTTGCTGATGGGGCCGCAGGGGCCGGTGGGCGAACTCACCAAAGCGCTGCATCTCGGTACCCTGCCGTTCACCTTCGCCGGGCTGGTGATCGGTTCAGTGCTGTTCTCGCTGCCGTTTGCGGTGCTGCCGATTCGCAGCGCATTCGAGGCGATGGGCAAACGTCCGCTGGAAGTCGCGGCCACCTTGCGTGCCGGAACATGGGATCGTTTCATCAGCGTGGCCTTGCCGTTGGCGCGTCCCGGTATTCTCACCGCGATCATTCTGGCCTTTGCGCATACTGTCGGAGAATTCGGTGTGGTGCTGATGCTGGGCGGCAACATTCCCGGCGAGACGCGGGTGCTGTCCGTCGCGATCTACAATCATGTCGAGGCGATAGAATACGGAGCGGCGCACTGGCTCGCCGGCAGCATGGTGCTGTTCTCATTCGTCGTGCTGCTCGGTTTGTATCTCGCGGGTGGCCGGTTATCTAGGGTGATGCGATGACACCGGTTAATGCACATGGCATCCGCGCGCAGTTCAAACTGCAACTGGATAGCTTCGCGCTGGATGTCTCGTTCAGTGCACCCAATCGGGGCGTTACCGCGTTGTTCGGCCCGTCCGGTTCAGGCAAGACCACACTGCTGCGCTGCATCGCGGGATTGGAACGCGCTGCGGGTTCCCTGTATATCAATGGTGACGTGTGGCAGGACGATACAAAATTTATGCCCACACATCGTCGACCACTGGGTTACGTGTTTCAGGAAGCCAGTCTGTTCCCTCATATGTCGGTGCGCGCCAATCTGGAATACGGCCTGAAACGCATTCCGCTATCCGAACGCAGGGTGCAACTGGAACAGGTGGTCGAATGGCTGGGACTCAACAGACTCATTGCACGCGGCGAACCGGCAAAGCTCTCGGGCGGTGAACGCCAGCGCGTCGCGATCGGGCGCGCGCTGCTCACCAGCCCGCGTCTGCTGTTGATGGACGAACCGCTCTCGGCGCTCGACACGGCCAGCAAACAGGAAATACTGCCGTATCTGCAGCGCCTGCACCGCGAATTGAATATCCCGGTGTTCTATGTCAGTCATGCGCTGGACGAGGTGGCGCGGCTGGCCGACCATCTGGTGCTGCTGGAACAGGGGCGCGTGATCGCCAGTGGTGTGCTGGACGAGACCCTCGCACGCCTCGACCTGCCCATCGCGCATCTGGATGATGCGGGCGCGGTGATTGAGGCGGAGGTAGCACAGCATGATCAAGCCTATCAGCTGACGCAGCTGGATTTCCCCGGGGGCAATCTGTGGGTCGGCCGGGTGGACCAGCCGATTGGAAGCAGGGTACGTGCGCGGGTGCTGGCGCGCGACGTGAGTATCGCGACACAGGAACCGCAGGGCACCAGCATCAACAACATCCTGAATGCGCGCATTGCCGAGATACGCGACGAGGGAACGGACAAGGTGATCGTGCGCATGAAAGTGGGCGAATCACATGTGTTGCTGTCGCGCATCACGCGCCGCTCGCGCGACCATCTCGGTCTTGTCATCGGCATGGAAGTGTATGCACAGGTAAAGAGTGTCGTCCTGACCATATGATCATCGCGATTCGCCGAAACCCTTGCTGATGCCTGCAAGCGCAACAGTCAGGCGAGGGAATTGTTCGTGAGTATATTATGCCGGCCTGATAGAATGCGCGCCTGACGAGCCGGAGTAGCCGACCAGAGCAGCCGACTGGAATTCAGAATCAGATTCTGTACATTCCGATTTTTTGCCAGATTTCCTTGTGCACTTCCCGGCAGTTTCGTTCCATCCCCATCGTTTCGACGTTTGAGTGACGCCAGGCCACGCGAGTGGCTGGCTGGATTTATTTTGAGAGAAATTATGAACCCGAAAGACTTTGCTGAAACCCGGACCAATATACTGAGCGGCCTGACGGTTGCACTCGCACTGGTTCCGGAAGCCGTCGCCTTCGCGCTGGTGGCGCATGTATCACCACTGGTCGGGCTGTATGCCGCCTTCATGGTGAGCCTGATCACTTCGCTGATCGGCGGGCGCCCGGGCATGATCTCGGGGGCGACAGGTTCGCTCGCGGTGGTGATGGTGGCACTGGTGGTGCAGCATGGCGCGGAATACCTGTTCGCCACGGTGGTGCTGATGGGCGTGCTGCAAATTCTGTTCGGCCTGCTGAAGTTCGGCAAATTCATCCGCATGGTGCCGCATCCGGTGATGCTGGGATTCGTCAACGGTCTCGCGATCGTGATCTTTCTCGCGCAACTGGTACATTTCAAGGTTGCCGGTGCCGACGGCGCGAAGATATGGTTGCACGGCGCTCCGCTTTATACGATGCTCGGCCTGGTCGCGTTGACCATGGCGATCATCTACCTGTTGCCCAGACTGACCAAGGTGATTCCTTCGACGCTGGCCGCGATCGCGGTGGTTTCTGTGCTGGTCATTTTCGGTGGTATCCACACCAAAACAGTGGGCGATCTGGCTTCCATTGCGGGCGGACTGCCCGTGTTTCATCTTCCCAGCGTACCGATGAGTTGGGACACGCTGCGCATCATTTTTCCCTACAGCCTGATCCTTGCCGGAATCGGCCTGATCGAATCACTGCTCACGCTGAATCTGATTGACGACATGACGCAGACACGCGGCAAGCCGAACCGTGCCTGCGTGGGGCAGGGTATCGCCAATGTGGCGACCGGCATGTTCGGCGGCATGGGCGGTTGCGCGATGATCGGACAGAGCATGATCAACGTGACCAACGGTGCGGTGAAGAACATCTCCGGTGTAGCAGCCTCACTGTTCCTGTTGAGCTTCATCCTGTTCGCGTCGAAATGGATCGAGATGATCCCGCTGGCGGCACTGATCGGCGTGATGTTTGTGGTGTCGGAAAAAACCTTCGAATGGGGCAGCTTCCGGTTGTTCGGCAAAGTGCCCAAAGCCGATATATTGGTGGGATTGACGGTGGCGATCGTGACTGTGCTGACCGATCTGGCCATTGCGGTGATCGTCGGCGTGATCATCTCGGCGCTGGTGTTTGCATGGCAGCACGCCAAGAACATCAATGTGAGCGTCTCTACCGAGGAACATGGCTGGAAAGTTTATGACCTGTCGGGATCACTGTTCTTCGCCTCGACGCAGAGTTTTCTCGCATCGTTTTCGCCCAAGGACGATCCGGCCGAAGTGGTGATCGACTTCAGGAACGCGCGTGTCAAGGATCATTCCGCACTGGAAGCAATCGACCTGCTGGCGGAGCGCTACACAAAACTGGGCAAGAAACTGCACCTGCGCCACCTGAGTCCGGACTGCCTGGAATTGCTCGACAAGGCCCGCGGCATGATCGAGGTGAATGTGCTGGAAGACCCGCTCTATCATCCTGCGGATAACCGGCTGGGCTGATCGGGGGATACCCAGAACCATCCGGTTCGGAGATGGTTGTGGTAACTTCAGTGCCGCAAAAATTCTTGCACAAGGAATAAAAGCGCCTATAGTTGTCGGTATGGATCGACTTTGCAGCATGCGCGCTTTATTGTTCGGCCTGCTATTGTTTGCCGGGTCGGCCCATGCGTCCGTGCCCGTGGTGGTGCTCAATGTGGACGGTGCGATCAGCCCCGGGACGGCGGACTATGTGGTACGCGGCCTGAAGTCAGCCGCCGGGGAACATGCCGAACTGGTCGTGCTGAAGATGGACACGCCGGGCGGCCTGGACACGGCGATGCGGCAGATCATCAAGCAGATCATTGCCTCGCCGGTTCCCGTGGTCACCTTCGTTGCGCCCGACGGTGCGCGGGCCGCAAGTGCCGGCACCTATATCCTCTACGCCAGTCACATCGCGGCAATGGCCCCGGCCACCAATCTGGGTGCTGCCACGCCAATCAATATCGGCATTGGTGGTGTGGAAGGCCAGCCGGACACCCCCCAGGAAAAGCCCCAGGACAAGCAGAAGGGAAAGAATACGCCGGTCGGTGCGCAGCCCGCTGCCGGTTCCACGCTGCAACACAAACAGATCAATGATGCCTCGGCGTATATACGCAGTCTGGCGCAGATGCGCGGCCGCAACGTCGAATGGGCGGAGCAGGCGGTGCGTGAGGCGGTGAGCATTACCGCAAAAGAAGCATTGAAACTCGGGGTCATCGATGTGATCGCCAGCGACGTGCCCGACCTGCTGCGGAAAATCGACGGGCGCAAGGTGAACGTGTCGGGCATGGAGCGCACCCTGAATCTGAAGGATGCGCCCATCGTCACACTGGAGCCGGATTGGCGCAGCAGGTTGCTCGCCGTGATTGCCGACCCCAGCATCGCCTACCTGTTGATGCTGGCTGGCATCTTCGGCCTGTTCTTCGAATTTTCCAATCCGGGATTTGTGTTGCCGGGGGTGGTCGGCGCGATCTCGCTGCTGCTTGCGCTGTTTGCGTTCCAGATGTTGCCGGTGAATTATGCCGGACTGGCCTTGATCATACTGGGACTCGGGTTCATGACCGCCGAGGTGTTCATACCCAGTTTCGGTGTAGTAGGCATCGGCGGTGTGGTCGCCTTTGTGATCGGTTCGGTGATGTTGATCGATACCGATATGCCGGGGTTCGGCATTCCGTGGATCGTGATCGTTCCGGTTGCACTTGCCAGCGCACTGTTCATCTTCTTCGTGGCCGGCATGGCGCTGAAATCATGGAAGCGGCCGGTGGTGAGCGGACGCGAGCAATTGATCGGCAGCCACGGAGAGGTGCTGATGGATTTCGACGGCAAGGATGGCTGGGCGAGGGTGCATGGTGAAACCTGGCGCATTAGAAGCAAACTGCCTCTGGTCCGGGGGCAAAAGATCAGGGTGTTGAACATGGACGGGCTGATCCTGGATGTCGAGCCGGTGGAGACAAGTCATGAATAGACCCGTGCCTGTTGGCAAGTGCAATCAAGGAGAACAATATGATATTCAATTTTAGTTTTGGCACAATTGTACTTTTGCTGGCACTGATCGTGTTCGGGAGCATACGCATATTGCGCGAATACGAGCGCGGTGTGGTGTTCACGCTCGGGCGGTTCTGGAAAGTAAAAGGCCCGGGTCTGGTGTTGATCATTCCCGGCATCCAGCAAATGGTCAGAGTGGGTTTGCGCACCGTGGTGATGGATGTGCCGAGTCAGGACGTGATTTCACGCGACAACGTTTCGGTCAAGGTCAACGCGGTGCTGTATTTCCGTGTGGTTGATCCGGAGAAGGCGATTATCCAGGTGGAGGATTACCTTAACGCGACTAGCCAGTTGGCGCAGACCACGTTGCGTTCGGTATTGGGTAAACATGAACTGGATGAAATGCTCGCCGAGCGCGAGCGGCTCAACATCGATATTCAGATGGCGCTCGATACACAGACCGACGCCTGGGGAATCAAGGTGGCCAATGTGGAAATAAAGCACGTGGATATCGACGAGACCATGGTGCGGGCCATCGCCCGTCAGGCCGAGGCGGAACGCGAGCGGCGCGCCAAGGTGATCCACGCCGAGGGCGAGTTGCAGGCATCGGAAAAATTGCTGCAGGCAGCCCAGGTGCTGGCACAGGAACCGCAGGCGATCCAACTGCGCTATCTTGAAACACTGACCGTGATCGGTGCCAACAACAGTACAACCGTGGTGTTCCCGGTGCCGATCGACCTGATCAGGATGTTTTCCGAGAAAGTGCTGGGCAAGCCTGCCAAATCGGAGTAACGGGAATCACGCAGTAATCGCTTCCGGCTTCGCGGCAACTCTATCACGACAACCGGCGCTGATCCATTCCAGCCATTCCGCCATGCCTGCACCGCTGGCCGCAGATACGCGTATCACGCGTATCTGCGGATGGACGCGGCGCGCATTTTTCACGGCCAGATCGGCATCGAATTCCAGATACGGTAACAGGTCGCACTTGCTGAGCAGCATCAGGTTCGCGGCACGGAACATGTCGGGATATTTGAGCGGCTTGTCCTCGCCCTCGGTCACCGAAAATATCACCACCTTGTGCGCCTCGCCCAGATCGAAACCTGCCGGACAAACCAGATTGCCGACATTCTCGATCAGCAGCAGGCTGTCGTCTTTCAGGGCCAGCCGTTGCATCGCCTGACCGATCATGTGCGCATCCAGGTGGCAGCCTTTGCCGGTGTTGATCTGCAACGCGGTTGCGCCGGTTGCGCGGATGCGCGCGGCGTCGTTGTCGGTCTGCTGATCGCCCTCGATGACCGCGAGCGGCTGTGTTCCGTTCAAGGCAACGATGGTTTTCACCAGCAGTGTGGTCTTGCCGGAACCGGGACTGGATACCAGATTGAGCGCAAAAATTCCGTGTGCGGAAAAGTAACTGCGGTTTTGACCGGCATAGTCGTTGTTCTTGGCGAGTATGTCGCGCTCGATCTTGACCATGCGCGACTGTGACATGCCGGGAGCATGGGCTCCTGCCGGTCCCGCGCCAAAATCAATATTATCCGGGGCAGGCGGGTTGCCATGCGCGCGATAGCGCATCTCCTTGCCGGGTTTGCGCTGCCTTGCGGGCGCATGACCACCAATCAGAGTCTGACCCTTTCCGCATCCGCATGTCATGCACATTATTCCACCTCCAATTTTTTTACTCTCATTTCCTCGCCGCCCGTTACCTCGATCTGAACACCGCCGCAGTTCGGGCAGGGTTCATAAAGCGCCGGCAATGCCACATTGCGCGCGCAATCCATACACCAACCCTGCCCCGCGGTCTCGATGATCTCCGCCCGCGCCTGGTCTTCGATGATTTGCAGCACGCTCTCGGCGATCGACATTTCATGCACGACGAACTCCTGTCTATTATTTCGCCCCCAGATATTCAATCTCAAGGGGATAAGCGCAAATGTACAGGCTATGTTCAACCACAATTCCAGAATTGGCAGATCCCGCAACCGGGATGTGCTACTCGCCGGTGTGCCCGAAGAAATAAATCCGGGCACCAGCAAGCAGATATTTCGTCCACTTTTGACTGCCAGCTCAACCGACGATAGTAGACCACTTGAAGTTGTTCTTGCGAAAAGCGGAATTTGCGCACATTCCGGATAATTAGGCTGCAGTCTGCCTGGTGAATCTGGTGGGATTCACAGATGGTTTTCGAGCAGGCATCATGGTCAGACAGGTCACGACTACTGCGAATAAATGAAAAAGGCGGCCTTTCAAGCCGCCTTTAACAACTACTAATACTAAAAGTGTCTTACATTTTTCCTGCTTTAACGGCGTCAAAAAGTGCTTTTGCCGCTTCGTCTTCGTGGCCCTTGATTTTCGAGTTAAACATTCCGGTCATAGTGGCGGCCTGTTTTTTAAACTTGGGATCAGACATGGCAATTTTCCGATCTTCCACCTTGAAGCCCGACTTGAAAACCTTTGCAAGCGTTTCAGCATTGCCATATTTTTCTGCAACTGTTTTCCAGGCAGGCCCTACAAGATCACGATCGATTGTATGGCAAGCCTTGCATGGTGCAGTTGAGTATGCGGCGCTCGCCGTTGCAGATACAGTCATAAATACGGCGGCAGCTGCTACCAACTTCAATGATTTGATCACTCTAAATTCCTCTTCTGTAAAATGTGGATTGGAGTAAGTATGGTATGCCGAGGTTAATACTTGTGTCAATTTGTAAATAATGTGTCAATTTGTAAATTGTTGTCTTGATTTAGATAGAAGAGTTGAATCGACTCCGAAGCACCGGACAAACGCCAATCTGATTGTCCATAATGATCGTCAATACTCTGATTTATAAGTGTAATGCTATTTGTTGTCGTAGGCCGGAGAGAAGAATATGTTCCGAATCAACTGGTCAAGGCGGGGGGCGTTGGGATTCCGTATGGGTTGGCTGCCGTATTCAGGAAATAAAAAAGGCCTGCACTACTGCAAGCCATGTTTGTAGTTTGTGGGCCAGCGAAGAGCCGGGCTTTCGACCCGGGCTCTCGACAAAGGAGAGCTAAGAAGTTTTGGCTTGTTGAGTTGCTTGCGCCTTCACAACCTGAACAGGGGTAACCGTGTATCCCCTGGCGATCATGCATTTGGCAAAAACATTGCGCTGCAGGGCTTGGTCGTTCTTGAGCGCTTCGGCACCAAAAAAGAGGGCCTTGGTTTGCTCGCCATTTTGATTTGCCTGATATTCTGCCTCAACCTTGCAAGTCGATATGTCCGCTTGCTGTTGCTTTGCCGTTATTCCCTGAGGCGAATCAATGGCACCGAACAGCGGGAATGTCTCTCCGCAGGCAACGAGAAAAAGAGGCAGCAGGAATATTATCAGTGTGGGTCTCAACATTATCAAACGATCTCCTGATCAAATTTATTTTTCATTTTCTGTGCATCACAAATTATCCGAATCCGGCATCGCCCGGCCATCTCGTAACCGGAGCCTGTTCATTTACTATACGCCGGTTGAACTGCCCATGCTGGCCCGTTACAAAATGCAACAATTGGCAGCGAGGCAGCGCCTGCGCTCCCGGCATTCGCGTGAATCCTGGGCAAATTGCCGCGAAAAATTTCCCGCGAATTATAGGGGGTGAAACTGGCTGCGTTGCAAGGGGGCAAGCGTATTCTGTGATTGGGCGTTTTGAAGAGCGAACCCGAATGCCCCTTATCTGCCGATAGCTGCCCTGCGTTAAATTTTGCCTGTGCGCTGAAGCAGATGCACAAAAGGTTCGCTACAATTTCGTGTGCTGAAAATGTACAATAACCCTACGCGCGGCTCCGGCTAAACATACTTTAGGGCTTAATGACGGTGCAACGAAAAATTCTTGTTGTTCTTTTGGTTTCGGCCGCACTGGGCGTTGCCGGGGCAGTGGGATGGTATTTCTCCCATCACCGTGCGGTCAACAATAATGTATTGACGCTGTATGGCAACGTCGACATCAGGCAGGTGCAACTGGCGTTCAACGGGTCGGAGCGGATTGCCAGCATGCTGGTCAGCGAAGGGGAACAGGTCCGCAAGGGCCAGTTGCTTGCGACACTGGATACCGCACGGTTGTCGAGCAACGTCGATCTGCAGCAGGCGCAGTTGGCATCGCAACAACAGGTGGTCGCCCGTCTCGATGCGGGCAGCCGCCCCGAGGAAATTCTCAAGGCGCAGTCCGATGTGGACGCCGCGCGCATCACCGCCGACAATGCCACGCATACTTACCAGCGACTGCAGGATCTGGTGGCCAGGCATTTCGTCGCACAGCAGCAAGCGGACGATGCAATGGCCGCAGCCGATGCCGCGCAGGCCCGATATCAGGCACTGCAGGAAACGCTGAAACTGGTCAAAATGGGACCGCGCAAGGAAGATATCGCGGCAGCCAAATCCATGTTGAAAGCCGGTCGGGCAGCAGTGGAGATGGCACGCAAGTCCCTGTCCGATGCGTCACTTTATGCACCGGACAGCGGCATCATCCAGGATCGCATCCTCCAGCCGGGCGACATGGCATCGCCCCAGCGCCCGGTCTATACGATGGCGCTCACCGACCCGCTCTGGGTGCGTGCCTATGTGCAGGGACCTGATCTGGGCAAGATCAAGCCGGGGATGAGCGCCGAGGTCAACACCGACAGTTTTCCCGGCAAGACTTATCGCGCCTGGGTCGGCTATATTTCGCCCACCGCCGAATTCACGCCAAAATCGGTGGAGACCACCGAAGTGCGCAGCAGCCTGGTTTACCAGATACATGTATTCGTGTGCAACACGCAGGATGAGTTGCGCCTGGGCATGCCGGCCACCGTGAAGATCGCAACGGAACAGTCACCCGTCGCGGGTGTCGATCCCTGCAATCACCCCTGAGATTCGCATGGATACAGCCGAGCACAAGACGGCGCTGACTGTCCATCAGATATCCAAAACTTTCCATGCCGGCGGCCGCGTCATCCGGGCTTTGCATGAAATCAGTTTTGCCGTTCGGCCAGGCATCGTCACCGGACTGATCGGCCCGGACGCGGCCGGCAAGACCACGCTGATGCGTCTCGCTGCCGGATTGCTGGTGCCGGATGCAGGCAGCATCACCGTGCTCGGCATGGACGCGACCACCCAATCGCTGGCGGTGCAGGGTGCAATCGGCTATATGCCGCAACGCTTTGGCCTGTATGAAGACCTTTCCGTGCAGGAGAACTTCGACCTATATGCCGACCTGCAGGGTGTTCCGGTATCGGCCCGTGCTGAACGTTACCGCGAACTGATGCATATGGCCGGCCTTGAGCAATTCGCCAAACGCCTGGCGGGCCGGCTTTCAGGCGGCATGAAACAAAAACTGGGGCTGGCCTGTGCGCTGGTGCGGCAGCCATCACTGCTGCTGCTCGATGAACCGACGGTCGGAGTCGATCCGCTGTCGCGCCGGGAGCTGTGGGACATCGTTTATCGCCTTGTGCACGAGCAGGGCACCAGCGTTCTGCTCAGCACGGCCTACCTCGACGAAGCGGAGCGGTGCGGTGAAGTGGTGCTGCTGCACGATGGAAAACTGCTGGATCAGGGAGCGCCCGCCAAACTGCGCGAGACCATGCGCGGTCGCAGCTATGAGATCAGTTCTGACAATATCGGAAAGCGCGCATTGCAATTGCGCGTCGCGCAGACACCGGGCGTAATTGATGCGCTGATTCTCGGCGAGCACGTGCGCGCGGTGATGCGGGACGATACGCGTCCTGTTGTGAATGGCGCGGAAGTCACAGCGGTCGAGCCGCGTTTCGAGGATTGCTTCGTCGCATTGCTCAAGCAGAATGCCGGCATGGTACAGGTCGAAAAAACACCGGATACCCACGTCAGCGCGCAGGCGGATCGCCGCAAGACGGTGATCGAAGTACAAAACCTGCAGCGACGTT
>JBDTCC010000030.1:0-13906 GCA_039923775.1 Gallionella sp.
GGCTATCCGGGTCAAAGATGGCGTGTTCGATCGGTGAACTGGGGCGGGCGGGTATCCACGGCGGGTTGCACACGATCAGCGGCGCTTTGCCTGTCGGGAACAGGTCGGCCTGGACGACTTCCACCTGTGCAGCCACGCCCAGCCGCGTGATGTTTTCGCGGGCACAGGCCAGCGCGCGCGGGTCCTGATCGGTGGCCACGACATGCTTGACGCCACGGTGTGCCAGCACCGCCGCCAGTACACCGGTGCCGGTACCGATGTCGAATGCCAGCTCAGGACTTGGAAATGTATTGGGCAGTGGCACGGCATTAACCAGTTCGACATACTCGCCGCGCACCGGCGAGAATACGCCGTAGTGCGGATGGATGCGCGCACCTGATGCTCCATTGCCCAGGGCGGGAATTTCGACGCCCTTTTTGCGCCACTCGTGCGCACCGATCAGCCCGAGCAATTCACGCAGTGCGGCCACCGAGGGTTCGTCGTAATGACCATAGGCTTCGTTGCAGGCCAGCTTGATATCCGGCGCGCGGCGCAACGGGATGCCATAGTCGCTATCCAACGGAATCAGGATCATCGCCAGCGTGCGTGCGCGTTGCGACTGTGCCTGACGATGCAGATTAAAAGCTTTGCCCGGAATCGCGGATATCCCTTCGACCAAACTCAGTGCAGCCTTGCGCGGCTTGCGGTCCGTGCGCCGCGACATCGCCTGCAGCAATTGCTTCGCGTTCTGAAAATCGCCGTGCCACAACAGCGCCGTCCCTTCGCAAGCCAGGCGATATGCCTCGGCCGTCTTCATCGTGTCGTCTGCAACGACCACTCGCTTCGGCGGTGGCATGCCGCTTTCCGAGCGCCAACGGGCAGAGCGTTCGGCGCCGCCCTCAGCCCAGTTGATGATGGAGTAAATCTGATTCCTGTCGATAGTGTGCATGGCATGATGATATCGCGATGCTGCGATCAGTGATGTGCTGATATCGGTTTATTCTGGCTGACAGCCGGCACGCTCTGCGGACAAGTACCCGCTTTACATTGACAGTGCATTGGATAACCCCATATTATTCATGGGCGTAAAGGCTTCCGCAGAAAGCGGTAAATCGAATTTACCTCGCCTTACCAGCCATCGCCACAAACCAGTAGCAATATATGGCAGATGCAACGCAAGCAGTTTCAGCAAACATGTCTCCGAAAGAAAATGGACAACTGAAGGCGTAACATAACAGGTGAAACCCATGTTTCGACTACTGCGCTACTTCTCCATCGCGAGCTTGGTTTCACTGGTGGCGGCGGCAATCGTCTTCGGCATACTCGATCATATATTTGAGAAGAGCCATCTGCTCAGCTATAACGAAAGCCGGAACATCGGGCTGGTGCGGGCTTTTGCAAACAATGACTGGCCAAAATTTCGCAGCTTCGCCAAGATCGCGAAACAGCTTGATGCGGATACGCTGCGTCGCCAGCCCGACCTGATCAAGCTGGGTCGGAGCATGCGTGATGCAGTGCGCAATACCGAAACAGTCCGGGTACAACTTTACCAGCTCGACGGCCGCATGCTGTTCTCAAGCGATGCCACGCAGATTGGAACCGGGAATGGCAACAATGCAGGCTTGTTCTCGGCAAAGCAGGGTTTGCCGCTGAGCTCCATTACCCACTATGATAATTTCAATACCTTTGACGGAGAGCTCCCGGATCGCGATGTGCTGACCAGCTACATCCCGCTGCGCGGCAGCGCAAACGAGCCAGTCGAGGGAGTGATGGCGATCTATACCGATATCACCGACCTGGAAACAAGAGAGAAAAAAGAGGATCTCCTCGTTGGATTGAGTGTGGGCGCGGTGCTGGCCGCCCTTTACGGAATCCTGTTCTTCATCGCAAGGTATGCCGATCGCGTTATCAGGGATCAATATGAGCAACAACGCCGCATCGAGCAAAATCTCAAGCATGTGACCACCCACGACGCGTTGACCAATTTGCCTAACCGGTTGCTGCTCCTGGATCGGATCCAGCAATCACTGAGTTCCGCGGAACGACACAATAATCTGCTTGCAGTGGCGTTCGTCGATCTCGATAATTTCCAAAACATCAATAACTCCCTGGGACACGACATCAGCAATCAGGTGCTGCAAAGCGTGGCACAGCGTCTGGCTCGGTGTGTGCGCGAAAGCGACACCATCGCGCGCATTGGTGGCGATGAATTCGTCGTGAGCTTACCCAACATCCACTCCAACGTGGACCTGTACCAGATTGCCAAGAAGATGCTCAATGCCATTGCCGCACCGATCGAAATCAGCGGGCGCGAGCTTCATCTCACCGCGAGCATTGGCATCGCACTTTATCCTGAGCACGGCAAAGATGCGGAGACACTGATAGGTAAGGCGGATATTGCAATGCAAAGTGCCAAGCGTCTTGGGCGGAACAGGCACCAGATGTTTGTTGAACACATGAGTGAAGAGGTTCAGCAGCAGGTGCAACTGGAAGACGAAATGTGGCGGGCGCTCGAAAACAACGAATTCGTGCTCCATTACCAGCCGGTTATCGATCTGGAAACCGGTGCAATTATCGGTGCCGAAGCGCTGCTGCGCTGGCCCAACACCCATGGTGCATGGCTTTCACCGGCGGAATTCATCCCCCTGACGGAGAAATGCGGCCTCATCGCCCCGCTAAGCGAATGGGTCCTGAGCGAGGCTTGCGCCCAGTTGCAGGCATGGAGAGAGAGCGGGCACGAACTGGGGCTACTCACCATGTCCGTAAATCTGTCGCCCCAGCATTTTGCCGCAACGAATCTGGCGACGATAATCGCCGGCGTGATCGAACAGGCCGAAATCGACCCGAGGTTGTTGCACCTAGAGATCACGGATGGCTTTTTCAAGGACAAGAACGAATCGGTTCTTGCCAATTTCGAAGGACTCAAGCGCATCGGCATCAAATTCTGCCTCGATGATTTCGGAACCGGCTATTCGAGTCTTGGGGACTTAAGAAGCTTTCCCATCGATTTGCTGAAGATTGACCGGACATTTATCCGCGGCTTACCCGACAACGCCGACCATGCGGCGATCGTGACAACGATCATCTCTCTGGCGAACAGCCTGGGCCTGACGGTAGTCGCAAAAGGTGTCGAAACCGACGCTCAAGTTGCATTCCTGCAGCAGATTGGCTGCCAGCATGCACAGGGATTCCTGTTCAGTCATCCGCTACCCGCCGGCGAGTTCCTGTCGCTGGTATTGGAACAGCGGGACATGCGCGTTACCCAGTCGCAGATTCATATCCCACGGTAGCTACGGAATGCTCCTACCCGGGGTCGGGTTGCCGGATCGCGTCAACCTTGCCCGCGCATCTCCCGGAAGCGCCCCACGAAATCCGCAAACGTACCGGCTTCGATCGCAGCGCGGATTTCACCCATCAATTGCTGGTAATAATACAAGTTGTGGATTGTGTTCAAACGTGCGCCGAGTATCTCGCCGATGCGGTGCAGATGGTGCAGGTAGGCGCGGGTGAAGTTGCGGCAGGTGTAACAGCCGCACTGCTCGTCCAGCGGACGCATGTCCATCCGGTACTGTGCGTTCTTGATCTTGATGTCGCCAAGGCGGGTGAACATCATGCCGTTGCGCGCATTGCGCGTCGGCATCACGCAATCAAACATGTCGATGCCCTGCGAGACGCCCGCCACGAGATCTTCCGGGGTACCGACGCCCATCAGGTAGCGCGGTTTGCCCTGCGGCAATTGCGGCGCTGTGTGCCGCAGTATGCGCTGCATGTCCTCCTTGGGTTCGCCCACCGACAGCCCCCCGATGGCGTAGCCGTCGAAACCGATACGCTCCAGTTCACGCAATGATTCGTCGCGCAGGTGTTCATGCATCCCGCCCTGCACGATACCGAACAGCGCATTCGGATTGTCTCCGTGAGCCGCTTTTGAACGGGCAGCCCAGCGCAGCGACAGGCGCATGGATTCTCCTGCTATCCGTTCGTCAGCGGGGTACGGCGTGCACTCGTCGAAAATCATCACGATGTCGGAATTCAGCACGCGCTGGACACGCATGGATTCTTCCGGCGACAGGAAGCATTTATCGCCGTTTACAGGCGACTGGAATGTCACGCCTTCCTCGGTGATCTTGCGCAACGCGCCCAGGCTGAACACCTGAAATCCGCCGGAATCGGTCAGGATGGGTCCGTCCCATCCCATGAAACGGTGCAGCCCGCCATGCGCTTCTATCACTTCCAGGCCCGGACGCAACCACAGGTGGAAGGTGTTGCCCAACACGATCTGCGCGCCGATCTCGCGCAACTCGAGCGGCGACATCGCCTTCACCGTGCCATAGGTACCGACCGGCATGAAGGCGGGGGTTTCCACGCTGCCGTGGACAAGATCAAGTGTGCCGCGACGGGCACTGCCATCGGTTTTATGCAGGGTAAATTTCATGGTTTTCTTTCAATCAACATCGCGTCTCCGTAACTGAAGAAACGGTATTCCTTTTCAACCGCATGGCGGTAGGCTTCCAGCATTGCATCCATGCCGGCAAAGGCACACACCAGCATCAGCAGCGTCGAACGGGGCAGGTGGAAATTGGTAAGCAGCACATCAACCATCCTGAAGCGGTAACCCGGGGTGATGAAGATATCCGTCTCTCCGCTCCCGGCCCGCAACCCGCCGGAATCCGCCGCACTCTCCAGCGCCCGCAAACTTGTCGTTCCCACCGCAACGACCCGCCCCTGCCTTGCGCGGGTTTCGGCGATTGCATCCACCGTCGTTTGCGGAATTTCATAGCGCTCGCTGTGCATGCTGTGTTCGTGTATATGTTCCGCGCGTACCGGCTGAAAGGTTCCCGCGCCGACATGCAGGGTTACATAGGCAATCTTCACTCCCTTGTCGCGCAATGCCTGCAGCATCGCTTCGTCGAAATGCAGTCCCGCAGTGGGTGCGGCAACTGCGCCGGCTGCATTTGCATACACGGTCTGATAGCGTTGCTCGTCTTCGCCGCCCGCCGCGTGAGTGATGTAGGGTGGCAAAGGCAATTGCCCGTGGCGTTCGAGCAAGTCCAGCACATCTTCATTGTCTACAAAACGCAGGCGGAAGAATTCGCCCTCGCGCCCCAGCACCTCTACCGCCAAAGTTCCGGCTAGCAACAGGCGACTCCCTGCTTTGGGTGAGTGACTGGCACGTACTTGCGCCAGAACCTCATGCGCATTCAGCACACGCTCGACCAGCACTTCGATCTTGCCGCCACTTTCCCTGTTGCCAAACAAACGTGCCTTGATCACGCGCGTGTCATTCAGCACCAATACATCGTTCGGCCCGACCAACTGCAACAGATCGGCAAACAGCCTGTCATCCAGCACACCGTCATGCACATGCAACATCCGGCTGGCACCGCGACGCTCGGGCGGATGCTGCGCGATCAGACGCTCGGGTAAAATAAAATCAAATTCATCGGTACGCATCAAGATTGAAGGAAACTATACAAAGGCGGGATTGTAATCGATGTGTATATCTGCCCGAAAATAAGCTCCCCTCCCGGACGATAGTCACTGCGGTACGCGCGCGAACCCAACCGCAAAAAGGCCAATCCGGTCTTTACCGGCGCAGTTTCAGAAGCGCTGACAAAATCTGATTATCAGCGGGCAATACCAGAAACTCGGGGTTATGCAAATCCACCTTATTGTAGTGCAATTCGTCCCCGTTCATGTTGCACACCCTGCCACCCGCGGCACTCACCACGGCATGTGCGGCGGCGGTATCCCATTCCATGGTCGGCCCCAGACGCGGGTATAAATGTGCAGCACCTTCGGCAACCAGACAGAGTTTGAGTGAGCTGCCCATACTGATACATTGGTGATCGCCGAGTTGTTCGAGCAGCGCTTCGGTGCGTGCATCTCTATGCGAACGACTGGCGACCACCCTGATGGTTTCGCCCTCGACGAGTGGTTTTACCCTGACAGGCTGCGCCGCGGCATTGCCGCGCTGTACAAAAGCTCCAGCACCCGTTGCACCGTGGTAGCACACGTCCAGAACCGGTGCATACACCACGCCCATCACAGATTTGCCATGCTCGATCAGGGCGATGTTGACAGTGAATTCGCCGTTGCGCTTGATGAATTCCCGGGTACCGTCGAGCGGATCGACCAGCCAGTAGCGCGCCCATTGCAAACGTACCGGGTAAGCAATGTCGGCGGCCTCTTCGGAAAGAATGGGGATATCCGGTGCGAGCCTGGTCATGGCTTCAACAATGATGCGATGCGCGGCCAGATCTGCCCGGGTAAGCGGGGAATTGTCAGTTTTGCTGGTCTCGCCGGTGTCGCCACTGAGATAGACCTCCATGATGGCCGCTCCGGCGTGGCGTGCGATAGCGACTACTTGCTGTAGGTATGTTGCGTTCACGATCAGCTATCCTGTTCCCGACCTTAAAGTTTATGACCACCGTAATGCATCCATTAGTCTGGTCCCAACGGCTGAAAACACCCATCCAGCAGCCGTTGAATACTACCACTTTGATTTTTACCCGCAGCAGAAACAAGCGGCCTGACGGCAGGAATCTGGGCCGGCCCATCCGGTCAAATTGCGAATCCGGTTGATATGGCACGTTGCTTCGGGGATAATGCGGCCCGCTTAGCCGGGGTGGTGGAACTGGTAGACGCGCCGGACTCAAAATCCGGTGCCAGAAATGGTGTGAGGGTTCGAGTCCCTCCCCCGGCACCAGCAAGCGCTTTTCCATGGTTCATGGAACGCCCCACAATCCCTTATTCACAAGCATGATTCCATTGCGCACCCGGGGGTTGACGATGGGTGTGTATCCGGCGGGTCTGTACTCTTCCGTAAATAAAACCGTTTAGTGGTGTCAACCGAACAAATCTTCAGCGCGTTATAGGCACCGACACCGTAGTGTCTTAAACGTTTATTAATCTACTAAAATTGGAGTTCACAATGAGCAAACTGTTATCCTTACTGATCGCTGCTGTATTCGCTGCCGTTTCTTTCACTGCTGTTGCCGCTGAAGGCGCTATGGCTCCTGCTGCTCCAGCTGCTGCTACTGCTGCTCCAGCAAAAGCTGAAACAAAGAAAGAAGAAAAGAAAGAAGTAAAAAAAGCAAAAAAAGAAAAGAAAGCAAAAAAAGCACACAAAGCAAAAAAAGCACACAAAGCAAAAAAAGAAATGAAAGCTGACGAAGCACCAGCAGCAGCCAAGTAATACCGGCACATGCTTAAAAAAGCAGGGGAAACCCTGCTTTTTTTTATTTGAGGGGTACAAAATGATCTGGAAACCCAATGTCACTGTCGCTGCCGTGATTGAGCACGAGGGGAAATTCCTGCTGGTCGAAGAAGAAACCCCGCAGGGTTTACGTTACAACCAGCCTGCCGGACATCTCGAAGCAAATGAATCATTGGTAGCCGCCGTGGCGCGCGAAACGCTGGAAGAATCGGCTTATCACTTTGTTCCACAGCACCTGTTGGGCATCTATCGCTGGCATTCCGATGTGGCGGATACCACCTATCTGCGTTTCGCCTTCACCGGAACAATCACCGGGCATGAGGCTGACCGCAAGCTGGACAACGGTATAATGCAAACCCTATGGCTATCACCCGAACAAATTCGCGCCTCCATAACGCGTCACCGCAGCCCGCTGATATTGCGCTGCGTGGACGATCACATTGCAGGGAAGCGCTATTCTCTCGACCTGCTGGTCCACTATGACTAACGGGCAAGCTCGTTCCCCTCTCCCGCAAGCGGGCGAGGGAGCAAACGTGAGAAACAATCTCCAATCCCGGCGCCGTATCGTGGTTGGCATGTCCGGCGGCGTGGACTCTTCCGTCACCGCCCTGTTGCTCAAGCAGCAAGGATACGACGTGATCGGCCTGTTCATGAAGAACTGGGAGGATGACGACAACGACGAGTATTGCTCGTCGCGCCAGGATTTGCTGGACGCGGTTTCGGTCGCCGACACCATCGGCATCCCCATCGAAGCGGTTAACTTCTCAAAGGAATACAAGGAACGCGTGTTCAGCGAATTCCTGAGCGAATATCAGGCCGGGCGCACACCAAATCCCGACATCCTGTGCAATGCCGAGATCAAGTTCAAGGCCTTTCTTGACCACGCCATGCAGCTGGGCGCGGACACCATCGCCACCGGCCATTACGCGCAGGTGCGCGAAACGGACGGCCTGTTTCAATTGCTCAAGGCCAGCGATGCAAGCAAGGACCAGAGCTATTTTCTGCATCGACTAAACCAGAAGCAGTTGAGCCACGCAATGTTCCCGCTGGGAAAGCTGTTGAAATCCCAGGTACGCAGCATTGCCGAACAGCATGGCCTATCCAATCACGCCAAGCGCGACAGCACCGGCATCTGTTTCATCGGCGAGCGTCCATTCCGTGAATTCCTGAACCGCTATTTGCCCACCCAACCCGGTGAAATGATCACACCGGGCGGCGATGTGCTGGGCAAGCACATCGGACTTTCTTTCTACACCATCGGACAACGCCAGGGACTGGGCATTGGCGGTGCCAGGGAAGCATCGGGCGAACCGTGGTTCGTGGCAGGCAAGGATATGGCGAACAATCGTTTGATCGTGGTGCAAGGCCACGACCACCCCGCCTTGCTGAGCAACCATCTGGCCGCGCTCGACAGTCACTGGATCAGCGGTAGCGCTCCCGAAATCGATCATCGCTACGCGGCCAAGACGCGCTATCGCCAGGCCGATGCGCCATGCCGCCCGACCAGCATCTCCGGCAGCTCATGTGCAATCGCCTTTGATGAAGCGCAATGGGCCGTCACGCCCGGACAATCGGTGGTGGTTTACGACGGGGAGATTTGCCTGGGCGGTGCAATCATCGAACAAGGAAGTTCATTCACGGAACAAAGGCCGGGCTGATTCGCGTAAAATGCGCTATTGACTTCCCTGGGGTGCCTCTAAAAGTTCAGAGTTCGCCCAAATGCAAGGCGTGGAGAAAATTCCGCGGCGCCGCATATGATTAATATGTAAGCAAGGAATTTTTTCTACAACGCAGCAGTTGGGATGAAATCTGGATTTTTAGAGGTACCCTAAATTATGACCACACTCACCAAACTAACCGCCCTCTCCCCGCTGGACGGGCGTTACCACGGCAAGGTTGATGCTTTGCGCGCTTACTTCAGCGAATTCGGCCTGATCCGCTATCGCGTGCTGATCGAAATCGAATGGCTTAAAGCGCTCAGTGCACAGGCTGATATCGCCGAAATCGCACCATTTTCTGCGGCCACCATCGCGCAACTGGACGCGCTCAACGCAAACTTTTGCGAACAAGATGCGCTTGCGATCAAGACCATCGAAGCCACCACCAATCACGACGTAAAGGCCGTCGAATACTGGTTACGCGACAAACTGTCGGGCAATCCAAAAACCGCCGGGGTACTCGAATTCGTCCATTTTGCCTGCACCTCGGAAGACATCAACAATCTGAGCCACGCGCTGATGTTGAAGGGTGCACGCGATGCGGTAATGCTCCCCACGCTGACTGTCCTCACCACCCGGCTGAAAAATATCGCACATCAATTTGCCGATCAGCCCATGCTGTGCCGCACCCATGGCCAGACTGCCACACCAAGCACGCTGGGCAAGGAAATGGCCAATGTGGTGTATCGATTGCAGCGTGCCGAACAACGCCTGGCCAACACCGAGATACTCGGCAAAATCAACGGCGCAGTGGGTAACTACAACGCCCATCTGGCCGCCTATCCGAACGTTGACTGGGAAGACTTCGCGCAACGCTTTATCACTGCGCGCGGTATTGCCTTCAACCCCTATACCATTCAGATCGAACCGCACGATTACATGGCGGAACTGTTCGATGCCTATGCACGAATCAATACCATCCTGATCGATTTGAACCGCGATATCTGGGGTTATATATCGCTCGGCTATTTCAAACAGAAAGTAATCAAGGGCGAAGTCGGCTCTTCCACCATGCCGCACAAAGTCAACCCGATCGACTTCGAAAATGCCGAGGGCAACCTCGGCATGGCCAACGCGCTGCTGCGCCACCTTTCCGAGAAACTTCCGGTCTCCCGCTGGCAGCGCGACCTGACCGATTCCACGGTATTGCGCAACATGGGCGTGGCACTCGGCTATACCCTGCTGGCTTACGAGTCCTGTCTGAAAGGCCTGAACAAGCTGGAAGCCAACCCGCAACGTCTGGCTGAAGATCTGAATGCAAGCTGGGAAGTCATGGCGGAGCCGATCCAGACCGTGATGCGGCGTTACAACATCGCCAATGCCTATGACAAGCTCAAGGAATTGACGCGCGGCAAGGATGGAATCAACCGCGCCTCGCTGCAAGCCTTCATCAATACACTGGAAATTCCGGAACAGGAGAAAATGCGCCTTTTGCAGCTGTCCCCGGAAACCTATATCGGCAAGGCTGCTACGCTGGCGAAACGTATCTGAGCTTCATTGAGCCGTAAACAAAAAGCCCGCAATCGCGGGCTTTTTGTTTTATAAGGGCCGAGGAACTCAGTGCTCTTCGGTCTTGGGCAGCGATTTTATCGCGTCATCTGTAGTCGCCGGTGACGTTTCAACACCTTCAACTTCTCCTGCTTTCATCCTCTCCGTTCCATGTACGCCGGTTTCGCCAATCGTCGCATGATCCCGCATTCCTTCCCTGTCCATCTTTGTAGATTCGCGCATTTCCCTGCCGCCCTCCGATTTCTCGTCCCTGTCACGACCGCTTTCAATTCCGGGGGTTGCGGTGAAAATTTTCAGGTTGATAGGTTGCAAATGTGGCATTTCATCGGCCGCCCCTACAAAACCCATCTGGTTGGGTAGCACGAAAAGCGTTCCCTTCTCGGTCGTCATTGAAGTCTCGCCCATATTCACCTTGTTATAGGTGCCGATAGCTGTCGTTGCTGCCATTGAACTGCCGGGTGTGACCACAATAGTTTCATGGTCTGTGCCGCGGATTCCGATGGTTGTCGCAGGGGTGGTAATTCTATAATTGGCCTTGTTCTTCTTCCCGATCTGGCCGGTAATAGCGCGGAAACCGCCCTTGAACAGGGAAATGAAACTTCTTTCAGTACCGTCTTGTTGTCCATCAAAGGTAAAACGGTCTATCTTGAGTCTGGTATCCGGGCGCATCGCCACCATACCGCCATCCGCCATCCGGATTTGCGCGTAAGCCAATGGTGAAGAAAGCAAAGTATCGCCTTCATTCACGGCTTCACCTTTTTTGATCGCATGGGTCACCCCGGCTGCAGTCGTCAGCTGTACTTTGCCGTGCACATACTGCACCTGACCCGCGATTGCCGCATAGACACTGCCGCTACCGCCCAGCAACACCAGCATTGCAGTCAGGCCAAGCAGAGCTTTAGATAAATTTTTCATAATTAATTCCTTTTAAATTTTACTATTTGAAATCGCGCCGTATCGTAATCGAGTAATCGTTTCGATCATAGGCATACGCTGCAACGTTTGACGAGTTGATATAACGCGCCAGTTGCGGCCGCACCATCCACAGACTACCCAGATACCAGTCGATACCCACTGTCAAATCACTGAGCCTATCCGTCCGATGACCCGAAATTAGCGGGTTCACATTGCTGAAATTACCGAGTTGCTCCCCTGCGCTGAAGTATAGTTTCGCCCTGTCATTGACGACTGCCTGGCCACCGGCGCGAATTCCGGCAAAGCGCTTGATGCCATCGGTTCGTCCACCGGCTGGCCTGGCCAATGTCACTGGTCCGACGTCATTCTCGGTTCCGAAATACAAGCTGCCGGACAACGCCGACTTCCCATTCCCAAACATTTGCAGCATGCCGACGCCGGCAACAAGCTGGTTAATGTCGTTCAATTTCAAGAGAGGATCGGCATAGCGATATTGCATGTACTGTCCGAATAAACTCAACTGTTTGCTGGTACCAACCGTACGGCGCAAGTCCGCATTGACGCCGGATGAATCGTAATATCGCGTTCCACCCAGGGAGTTCTGCCCTTTCCTTATGTCGATACGGTAACGGTCAGTTCCCGTGACATAGCCGACGCCTACACGCCCTTCCAGATCAAACGAGTCATAATTCTTTTGTCGATAGTTGTTGCGCCAACTCATATCGGCTCCCGCATACAACCGCCATTTGGCATTCATGTCATGGTTGATTTCACCCCCTGCGCCCGCCCCATAGTAATTGTCGGGCAATTCGGCATTGGTCGTATAAAGTGTAGGAGTAATAATATTGTTGGGAACCTCGGAAGCATTATTGACGTTGGTATCGCGTCCGACTTTCCCCTCAATATAGCCACTGAAACGGGTTGTCTTCCCGGCCTGCCGCGCTGTAATTTCATCCAGATACTTTTGTATGGTGGCACGCGCTACCTCGGGCGGATTTTGATCCAGCACTGTTTCGAATTCTGTCTTTGCGCGTTGTATATCCCCGAGTTGAAAATAGGCACGCGCCATATCCAGACGCGCGCCGGCATAATTGGGATCTTCGGCGAGTACCCGCTCCAAAGCCAGCGTGGCTTTATCGGGTTTACCGCTATCCAAAGCTGCAATACCGATCAGATAATCAAATCGCATTTCGCCGGAACGATCAAACTCGAATGGTTCCAGCAGTTTATAGGCGAGGACCGGTTTGCCGGCTTTCATCAAGGCTTCCGCGTCGTCCAGCAGCTTTTCTTTTGCCGCGGTTTCAACCGGCTTTTGAATTGCGGGATCGGCAGGCTGACGCCGATCCTGTACTGTATCCTGCGCATATGCCCCGCTTGCCGCCAACATCAATCCGGGTAATACCCAACGTGCCGATTTTGCAAATCTCATAAACTTTCACCTAATCGCATTTATATCCTTTCACTGTTCATAAAATATCCTGTTTTTATAGATGGTCAACATGTCAAAACGTTCAATTCCTGTGCCGTATATTCTATACAAGAAAACCGGCAGACCCGGTCAAATCAATCCCTTCTCCGCAAATGACAGGGTTTGTCCCGCCGCCACCACGAAGTGATCCAGCACCCGTACATCCACCAGATTCAACGCCTGCTTTAGTGCGTCGGTCAACAACTTGTCCGACTGGCTGGGTTCGGCGACACCGGAGGGGTGATTGTGTGCAAGAATCATTACTTAACTTTTAATATTTTGTTTTTATTGTTTTATTTTATTTTATATAATATATATACCCACATTTGTACCCACTTAAATTAATACTGCCTATTTGCAGCAAATCCATCAGACCCCACGCAGCAGATCCCCTCATATACATCGGTATGAGTGTTCAGAGTCACGGCTTCCATTCTACGCACTCGACATATCCCTTCTAGATATTTAACCCAACAACCCATCCACGATTCTATTAATCTTCACCCTGGTATCCTCATCCAACAAATACGTTCGATTATCCTCATTTCCAACCGAGCCCCAGGACAGATCCAGCATAAGTAACATAGCCATTACCCGTAGTCGATAACTGCCATAGGTGGATGCCAGCACTCTCCCCCGCTAAATTCTTTCATGACTGCTTGGATTGTTTCCTGAGTTTTGATTTTGAGTTGTTGATCTTTGTCTATTACCTGCATGGTCTTAGATCTTCCAGTTTGAATCCTGAAATCTTCGCCAGCATTTTAGCCTTGTCGATATTGGTTACCTTGCGCTTTCGAATCCAATTGTGAACACTGGTTCCAGATACGCCCAGAGCGCTCGCAACTTTAGTTGGCCCGCCGGCTTTGCGAACTGCGAATTTAACGTTGTTTACTGTGATATATGGGATCATTCGTGACCCTCCTTTTTATTATTTTTCATTACCAATGTTGACAATTCTTTATCAACATCTTGATAATTTATTTTAGGTTATTAGGTATGCGAAATAGCCAGGAATGGGCGGTTTATTGAGAGATATTTTGCGGCGTGTAAGGTGGATGGAGTAATGCGGGGGGGGGTAGGACTTTTTGGTTGGAAACTAGC